>NZ_JBHLUU010000124.1:0-116695 GCF_042433785.1 Robertmurraya beringensis
CGCCCTTGATACTTTTATCGCAACCTTTTTCGACTGTTTGTCAAGAGCGATTGCGGGGCCTCACGTCCCCCCAATGGAAGTGATCTAATACTTTACATAGTTTTCATAGAACTTTTGACACTACCTTATACTATTAAATGTTATGTATGGGAGGACAAGGTTAGACCATAAAATATCAACTAGGTAAACTCAAATTGTTAGTTCCATTTTCTTGCTGTTTCCTCTTACCACAAACCAATAGGCAAGCGCTAAAGATACTATACTTAACCAAAATGTAAAATAACCAATTTGAGGTATATAGTCATCTAGCATATGATATCTAGGCAGCATTTTAAACACATAATCTATCACGTCATTATGTAGTGTCCAAATACCCGTTACAATTAAATGCCACGCCTTAAAACGGTAAAAAGGTGCATACAATAACCCCTGTAAGGCCATTGCACCATGCGATAGCATAAGCATATAACCGATTATATCTAATTCACCAGACACAACTAAAACAAGGTAGTTCATAACGACTGCCCAAATACCATACTTAAACAAGGTCACCATAGCTAAAGCCTCAAATAAAGGCCAGTTTTTCCCTAGTATAAAAGCAATTAATACAAATACAAAAAATAAACATGCTGTTGGGCTGTCTGGAACAAAAATTAAAAAAATCGGTGGTGTTTCAGCTAACTGATACCGGTACCAATAATAGGCGTAGATGGTCCCTAGAATATTAACTACAAGTAAGAACCAAAGAATCGTTCGATGGGTTAAAAAATAGTAAATCCACTTCATCATGCACACCTCGCTATCATTTGAAAAAAGCTGGCATATACTATGCCAGCTCTCAGGTTATTATTCACTTTTAAGAGAAGAGACAAACTCTGCAAGAACTTCTAACTCTTCATCAGTTCCTTTAAACATTCCAGCAGGCATAGAGCCTCTACCATTTTTAGCAATATCCTTAACATCATCAGCAGTTAATTCATTACCAACTAAAGCTGGATTTGGGCCTCCCCCTTGGAGATCGCCACCATGACAAGCTAAGCAGCCATTTTGATCGAGAAGCTTATAGCCGTCAGACTCTTGGTCAAACTCGACCTCAGCAACGATTTGACCTTGAGCTTTAGCAGCTTCCCAGTCATGTGTTGCAACAGATTCCCAAGTTAAGAATGTGATCGCTGCAAGAGCTAATAACATAAAACCAGTTGCTAATGGACGTTTAGAAGGACGACGTTCAGGTCCACGGTCGATAAATGGTGCTAACAATAATCCACCAAATGCTAAACCAGGAATAATAAATGCCCCAATCGCATTGTATGGTCCTGAAGCATAGCTATACTTTAACAATTGGTATAAGAATAAGAAATACCAGTCTGGCAGTGGAATATATGCCGTATCTGTTGGATCAGCCATTTTCTCTAGAGGAGATGGATGAGCAATAGTTAAACATAAGTATCCAATAAGGAAAACTGCTCCTACCATCCATTCTTTGAGAAGGAAGTTAGGCCAGAATGCTTCCGTTTTGCCAGGAAATTCCGAGTAGTCTTTCGGAATATTCGGTTTGCGTTCTGCAGGTACACGAGAATCACCTACGAACTTCATACCTTTTCCACGATGCATACAACAATCCCCCTCCTTTTTTATCAATCTCTTTCAATAGATTACATTAGATTTTACAATGGACCAGAGATACCTTGCTTACGAATCATTAAGAAGTGAGCTCCCATTAATCCTAATAGAGCACCAGGTAAGAAGAATACATGAATTGCAAAGAAACGAGTTAATGTTTGAGCACCAACAATATCAGAGTGTCCAGCAAGTAAGATCTTCACTTGTTCCCCGATCAATGGTGTTGACTCAGCAATTTTTATCCCTACCTGTGTAGCAAATAGAGCTTTCATATCCCATGGTAATAAATATCCAGTGAATCCTAAACCTAGCATAACGAAGAAAATTAATACTCCGACAACCCAGTTCAATTCACGAGGCTTTTTATAAGCACCTTGGAAAAATACTCGCAATGTATGTAAGAACATCATAACGATAACAAGACTAGCACCCCAGTGATGCATGCCACGAACAATTTGTCCAAATGCCACTTCATTTTGAAGGTAATAAACAGATTCCCAAGCGTTTTTAATATCTGGTACATAATACATTGTTAAAAACATACCGGATAAAATTTGAATTACAGTAACAAAGAACGTTAAACCACCAAAACAGTACACGAATGCTGAAAAGTGATGAGCAGGGTTTACGTGCTCAGGTACTTCATGATCAGCAATATCGCGCCACATAGGCGTAATATCTAAACGTTCATCTACCCAATCATAAATTTTGTTAAACATCTATTACGCCTCCTCTCTTGGCTTGGCTTTTCCTAAAAGTAGAAAGCCGTCTTTTTCTTGCGTTGGATATACATCAAGTTTTGCAATCGGTGGTGTACCAGGTACGTTCGTCCCGTCCTTTTCATACAATCCACCATGACAAGGGCAATAAAAACGATTTTGGTTTGCTTTGTCAGTGTTCCAGTCAACCACACAGCCTAAATGCTTACACACAGGTGATAAAGCGACGATCTCCCCATTTTCATCCTTGTATACCCATGCCGTATTTGTTACTTCTGAAGTGTACCAAGCATCTTTTTGCTCAAATGAAAAGTCAACTCGAGTTGGTTCTTCAGTAATTTCACTGATTTTCTGCGGAGTAGGAATAAAATCCCCACTTGCACTCGCTTTCAATACTGGATCTACAGCAAAGCGAACCATTGGCATAAGCATT
Source organism: Robertmurraya beringensis (assembly GCF_042433785.1). Taxonomy (NCBI): domain Bacteria; kingdom Bacillati; phylum Bacillota; class Bacilli; order Caryophanales; family Bacillaceae; genus Robertmurraya; species Robertmurraya beringensis. Next base: position 2,776 of record NZ_JBHLUU010000124.1, read on the forward strand.
CCAGCAGCCATGAAACCGCCTACACCAGTGAGAGTGTAGTTTAAGAATTGACGTCTAGAAACACGATGTTTGCTCATACTTTTCCCCCCTCTATTATGAAGTTGAGTCCAACGGACATAATTCAACACATTATAAAACTAGGACATAACCATGATATATCAAGATGTAAGCGAGGTCAATATAATACTTTGACCAAACGTTGTCAACTGTGTGACTAATATCTCATTTTATACATCTTCTTGCCATTTTTGCATGAACAATTGTAAGAGTTGTTTTACTTGGTCCTCTAAAATATTGTTTCTAGCTCCCTCATCCATAGCAGCTAACGGTATGGAGGGTAGCCAAATTAGACCTGCTTTTAATTCCCCTTCCAAAGATTTCCAAACGCTATCTGATGTGACAAAGAAAACATGTTTAAATCCATTATCAAAAAGCTCTTTCTCCCAAACAGCAGCTTCTTCAATTAACTTCTCTTTGCTCTTATTTTTTAAATAACTATGTCCGGGAAGCATGATCATTCTTCCCTTAAACTGCCTTTCTAGGGGAATTGTAAGCAGTTGGATAAATTCCGTCATCGCAACTGATTGTTTAATATCATTTCCAAATGACACTGGATATAAAGGCAACACAGCAGTATCTACATACTCTCTTGCTCCTAAAAACATGTCCATATCCTGAGAAACCCATTTCACGAGAACCACTCCATTTATCTATTAAATCATTCCTATCATACCATTTATTAGAAACAAAAAAAACCTGCTATGTACTAGCAGGTTTTTTCTTTATTCACTGTTTCCGAGCCGTTTTAGCTGTCCTGTTAGTTCCTGAAAGGCTTCCTGATCCTGTCTGTCAAGTGCATCATCAATCAACGTAAGAAGCTTATCACGCTGGAATTTTGATAAACTAGTTGTTAAAAATCTTTCAGCAAGGATACGATCCTTTTCATTAATTTGCAGACTGTTTGGCATAAATGGATTATCCTCTAACACAATCACATATTGATGCGCTTGATTTGATGCGTGAAAATTCAATTGAATATAAATCTCTTCATCTCGGTTTAGGCGAATGTCATGGAATGATTTTTCAGCATCCGTTGTCATCACATTTTCCTTATAAAAACGAAATGGTACTTCATCGACGCAATGTGTTGACATAACAAGACCACGTGGGCAATATTGCGCTTGATCAACAAAATGTACTTTCTCCATTAATTGATCATGGCTCATTAAGTAATTTAATATCCATACACATTCTCGTCTTTTAAGTTGATAATGATTTAAAAACCAGCGAATAAAATCTTTTTTCTCGTTGACAGATACAGGGGTCGTCATCGTTGCTTCCCTCCTCTGCATACAACTAATTTCGATTAAACACCTGTTTTTTTCACTTACACGTCTTCAGAAAATCTGTGCACCAATTCTGCAAACTCTTCATTACTTGGATCCATTTGAAGAAGTATACTAAAAATTTCTGCAGCGTCATTCGTTTTTCCTTCTTCAATTAAAAAATAACCGTAGTCTGATAAAAATTCTTGTTGATTCTTAAAGAAATTATATGCAAGTTGATATTTGTTTAATGCCTCTGAATATCTTTCAACATTCGCCAAAGCATTCGCTTCATCCCACAATAACTGCGGTTCTTCTACTCCTTGCTCATTCATAATATCAATAATTTCTAACACATCATCATATTTTTCTTGGTGAAAAAACAGCTTATTTAATGTAAGTGCGGCTTCAACGAACTCCGGATCAAGTGCTAACGCCTCCCTGATAAGCCTCTCTGCTTCATCCTCAAGATTTAATTTTAATGCAATTTTCCCACCATAAAAGAAGAGGTCTTTATTAAACTCGTCATATTGAATGCCTTCTTTAATAACCTCGAGGCTTTTCGTTAATTCTTCTTCATGCTCATACGCTTTAGCTAAATATAAGTAGAGAGAGTTGTACTCACGGTCTATATTCTTCAATTCTGTAAGTTTCTCGATCGCCGTTTGATAGTATCCCGCATGAAGGGCTGTAAAACCATACCCGAACAATGTATTCACTTCAAATCGGTCTTCTAGTGCTTGTTCGTAATGTGGTAATGCCTCCTCAAACGCACCTCCCGCACTGTACGCCTCTGCTAATCGTTGGTGAATACTTGTGCCAGCAATCTCTTTTTCCTTTTTAAGTATATCCTCATACAATCGAATCGCATTTGTAAATCTTCCTTGTTCCATATAAAGCTCTGCCAAAGCAAAGTCAATCAGAACTTCATCAGGAAGAACTTTTTTAGCTGTTAGAAGCTTCTGTTCACTTACCTCAAATAAACCCTGCATTTGGTATAAATCAGCTGCAAGAAGCAAGGCCTGAGGATAGCTTTGATCAGAAGAGTGTATTTTTTCTAAAGCTAGCATTGCTTCCTCCTCATTACCAAGCTCAATACAGGCCTCTGCTAATAACACCAGTAATTCTCCTTCTTCCGGGTACGCAATTAATAGCGTTTCAAAAAGTTCTTTTGCTTCTTCAAGGAAGCCTAGCTGAAGAAGTTCCTCACCAAGAACAAATCTTTCTTCATTTGATCCATTTAATAAAATATCTTTATAACTTTTTATTGCTTCATCATGTTGACCACTTTCTAATAGAGAAAGGATCTTTTCTACTTTATCCATCTTGTATCCCTTCTTACTTTAAACTATTCCCCTGTAAAAAAACTAGGAGTCTTTATGATGACATGTTCTCCATAGCCTGATCGAAACCATACCTTATCGCCTGCACGAATTACTTCGCCTTTATGGACGGTTACAAGGAGTCTATCACTATGATATAAAAATAGGCTCTTTTCATCAATATTTATGATTTCAGATGATTTCCTATAGAAATTATAGCTCACTTCACTTCCTGCATGTAAATGCGATTTAAGCGGTAAGATTCCGATCTTATGCAGGGCCTCCTGTGTGAGGGGTTCCCCTTGTATCAACTCTTCTCTTATATTAGCGATGTTATGTTTAGCCATGATTTCATTCCATACTTGTTTAGCACGCTTCTTCTCGCGTTCTCCGTCCATTTGAAAACATGGAATTAAAGGACTGTTATATGGAAACATAGCTTCCCTGATCCATCCCCATGGTTTCTCTTTTAGTTCATCTACTGAAGAAAACTCTATAAAAACAGGAACCTTTTCTCGTTTAGTCGTTCGTATAAAGGATGGTGTCAACGCAGATAAAGGAATCTTCACTCCAATAACATAGTCAATTGGACTGCTTAATAACCCCATTTTCGCCTGTTTTAAGCTCGTTTTTAATTTCTTTTCTTGAGATACTGAAACATATGTTAAAAATGTGGTACAGCCCCTTTTAAGAAACCTCTCCGTCATATATGACTTCATGTCTGAAAAGGATGTGAGAGTTGGTATTTTCGGGTCAAAAATGATATGAGGATTTGTCGTTATATAGCCGCTGGCATTCATTTTTACATAAGAATAGTTTTTCATTTCATTTGTGATTGTGGAAATACGCTCATTTTTCACAAGAATAGATATTTTCTCTAGCTTGTCCTTCTTTAAAAGGTTCATATTCTCTATAATATACGCCATAAAACCACCTCTTTTTAGGGTCTTATGACAAACTATGAAACAAAATGGACATTCATACATATTTATAGAAAATATAAAACTGACACGTATTAAATACGGGCCAGTTTCTTTTGTTAATTAATTAATTTATTTAAGTGTGAGAAGAACATTGGATATGACACAGAAATTGCTTCTTCATTTTCTAAGGTTACTTCCTCACTGCTAATTAAACTTGCAATGGCAAGCATCATTCCGATTCGATGATCTCCATAGCTATTCACTTGGCCCCCATGAAGTTTGCTACCACCGTGAATAATCATACCATCGTCCGTTGCTTCAATCGATGCTCCTAATTTCTTTAACTCATTTACAACTGTATCAATTCGGTTTGTTTCTTTTACCTTTAATTCCTCAGCGTCCTTAATAACCGTTGTTCCGTTTGCCTGTGTAGCTAATAAGGCAATGATAGGAATTTCATCGATTAAGCGCGGAATCATATCTCCCTCAATCGTTATTCCCTTAAGACTTGAGGTTGTAATCGTTAAGTCTGCTACAGGCTCTGCCGCATCTTTACCTTCTTCAGAAACATGAAGAGAGGCACCCATTTGAAGCATCACATCAATAATCCCTGTTCTAGAAGGGTTAATACCCACATTGCGCATTGTTACTTCACTATTAGGTACAATCGCTCCTGCAACTAAAAAGAAGGCAGCAGAAGAGATATCACCCGGTACATGAACATGAGTTGCCTGGAGTGTTTGTCCACCAGTTACGGAAACCTTTAAACCATCAACAGACACTTCCCCGCCGAATTGGCGAATCATTCTTTCTGTATGGTCTCTTGTTTTTGATGGCTCAATGACCGTTGTCGTACCATTTGCTTGTAAGCCTGCTAGGATAATGGCTGATTTTACTTGCGCACTTGCCATTGGTAGCTCGTACGTAAATCCTTCTAAATTTCCACCTCTAATAGAAATAGGAGTGAACTTCCCATTTTCTCTGCCGTCAATTACTGCTCCCATTTGGCTCAACGGATTCGTAACCCTTGTCATTGGACGTTTGGCGATTGAAGAATCTCCTTCCAATGCAGCATAAAAAGGTCTGCCTGATAAAATGCCAAGCATTAATCGTATCGTTGTTCCCGAGTTCCCCACATCAAGTCGTTCAGTAGGTTCTACTAGGCCGTCAAAGCCCTTCCCAATGATTTCAACCTTATCTTCGTGCTGGTGAATCGTTACCCCTAATTTTCGAAAGCAAGCAATCGTACTAAGACAGTCTTCACCTGTAAGAAAATTAGATACTGTTGTCTTCCCATGAGCAATCGCTCCAAACATAACAGAACGATGAGAAATAGACTTATCTCCTGGTATAGAGAGTTCACCTACCAGTCTCTTTACTTGTGACGTTAACACCGTTGTCATTGATTGTATCCTTCCTTTCGTGTAACCCCTATAGGCCGGTTGAGGTACCATAATTGGTATAACGCTGTATGCATTCCTCTGCTTTGGCCATATCGGTCTCTGTTTGAAAACTGATAACAAGTACACCGTTTATATCTTCTCTAGTTTCTAAAATACGGATATTTGTAATGGATATACGCTCTTTTGCTAAATAACCTGTGATTTCCGAGATAACACCTGGATAATCCGGAACATCCACAAATAGATCGTAAAATGCAGGGATTGCTCCCTTTTCCTTACTAGGTAGATCATCTCTAAAATTTTTGGCTTCAGCAAAATAATCGAATAGCTGGTCCTCATTGTTATCAGATAATATTTTCGAGAATTTATCCATTTCATCCTTCCAACGATCTAACAAAGAAAGAAGTACCTTCCTGTTATGAAGGGAAATATCCTTCCACATGGCTGGACTGCTAGAGGCAATTCTAGTAATATCTCTAAAACCACCGGCAGCCAACCTTGTTATAAGCTGATGATCTCTACTTGTTTGCTCAGCTTGATGTACGAGAGAGGCCGCAATCACATGTGGAAAATGGCTTATAACACCTGTTAAGTAATCATGTTCTTCAGGTGAAATAGTAATAAATTTTGCTCTAGTTCCTTCAAGCCAACGCTTTAATAAATCCACCTTTTCATCTTGGATATGTGGCTCTGGTGTAAATAAATAAAATGCATTTTCAAATAGAATTTCCTTAGCTGCTGCAACCCCACTTTTGTGTGAGCCAGCCATCGGATGCCCACCAATAAACGTAATGTTTTTCTCCTTTAAACACCTTGCTTTTAAAACAATTGCTTCTTTTGTACTTCCAGCATCACTTATGATCACATCTTGCTTTAGCGGAAGCTCACAAAGCCTCTCAATCATTTTTTCAGTTTCGATAACAGGCGTTGAAATAAGAATGACATCTGCGTTCACTGCTTCTTCTTCCAGATTGAAACAAATTTCATCAATTACACCAAGCATCTTTCCAAGACGGCATTGTTCAATATTTATGTCGAAACCTATTAGTGTTGATTCTGGGTGTCTTTTCTTAACGCAAAGAGCTAATGACCCCCCAATTAGCCCTAGTCCAATGACTAGCACACGCCCTTTCAAGAAATCACCGCCTAAAGTTACTTAATGTGCTTTCACTTGCATGTATTGTGACATTTTTTCAATAATGCCAGCATTTTGTTCTTTCGAGCCAACCGTAACTCGGACGGATGTTGGAAAACCAAGCGCATTTCCTGACCGAACGATATAGCCTCTCTCTAATAAGAACTGAAATACTTCATTGCCATCAGTCTTAAAATCTATTAAGATGAAATTCCCTTGGGAAGGCATATAAGACAGATTGTGCTCCTTACAGAAATTGTAAAACTGTTCTAATCCTTGATGGTTTAAGGTACGACAGTTTTCCACATACTCTTGATCACCTAAAGCTTCAATAGCCGCTAATTGTGCAAAGCTATTCACGTTAAATGGCTCTCTCACCGGTTCCAGCGCTCGAATGATTTCTTTGGAAGCAAATCCATATCCCACACGCAAGCTAGCTAGACCATAAATTTTCGAGAAGGTTCTAAGAACAATCAAATTTGAATACTGCTCTACTAGTTCCACAGAATTATAGTAATCATCCGCTACTACATACTCGAAGTAAGCTTCATCCAATACCACAAGTGTTTCTTTTGGAACTCTAGCAAGAAAACTTTCCAACTTTTTTTTTGGAATATATGTACCAGTTGGATTATTCGGACTACATACCCAAACAACATTTGTTTTCTCATCAATGACCGCAAGCATTTGATCTAAATCATGGTGACCATCTACCAGAGGAATTTCACGAATTTCTGCACCTTCAATAATCGCATTGTGCTTATACTGTGGGAAAGTTGGCGTAGCCATTACCGTATTAAAACCTGGTCGTAAAAGGGCACGGGCAATAATTAGAATCAGTTCATCTGAACCGTTTCCAAAGATCAATTGATCTTTTGTCACTCCCACATGCTCTGCTACACACTCGCGTAAGTTAGTGGCATAGCCATCTGGATAAAGTGCGAAATAGCCTGTCTCTTTAGACATGACTTCACTCACTTTTTTTGAACAACCAAAAGGATTTTCATTAGAAGCTAATTTTATGATTTCTTCCAACCCATACTGCCTTTTTACTTCATCCTTTGATTTCCCCGGCTGATAAGGGGCTAACGACTTTATTTGATCCTTCCATCTCATCATCCATCACCTCTTACGTATAAATATTCCTATTTCTTTAAATCCGGTCGTAAAAGAACGGCTTCTTCCAAATAAACATGTTCGATTTCGGTTTGTGCTACTTCAGTATTTACATGCATCATGACCCTAATACATAATTTGATACCAGTCGAAACAGAGATTTCCTTCATACACATGACAGGAACATAAGTCCAACCCTCTATTTCACGCATAGCTTTAGCTGGAAATGCAGCTGTAACATCATCGGTTACAGAAATAAATACCGATGCGACTGACTCTGGAGAGATTCGATTAGCTTGAATCATTTCATTGAGCAGTCTCTTGGTGGATGCTATAATTTCTTCCTCTTTATTTTCTTGTATCGTAATAGCACCTCTAACTCCTCTAATCATCGGCTCTCCTCCTTCATAAATTGTTTCAGTTCTTCTAAGAGGACATTTTCGTCAATTTTATAAAGGACCGGTTTCCCAACTTCCTCTAATAAAACGAATTGTATTACTTGTCCAATGGTCTTTTTATCCTGCTTCATACGATCGATTAACTTTTCTTCATAAAGGCCAGAAGGAACTTTTGTTGAGTAACCGAGTTTATGTAGCCATTCGAGAAATTCTTGTTGTTCAAACTGTAAATGTAAAAGTTTTTTACTTAACCGTAATGCGAATACCATCCCGATTACAACTGCTTCCCCATGTGTTATGGAGCCATACCCAGCCTCCGCTTCAATAGCATGACCAAGTGTATGTCCAAAATTCAAAAATGCTCGTATACCAAGCTCTTTTTCATCTTTTGAAACAACAGATTCTTTTACTTTTATTCCCTTTGATAAACACTCCTGTAATTGCTCGGTTGTTATCGTTTGAAGATTATCTATATCTGTTAAAAGCCATTGATAAAAATGAAGGTCATTAATTAGAGCATGCTTCATGACTTCTGCAAAGCCTGAACGACGTTCCATCGCTGGAAGGCTTTGTAGAAAATCAATATCGTATATAACAGCTTCAGGTTGATAGAATGCACCTATCATGTTTTTACCAAGAGGATGATTGATTGCCACCTTTCCGCCAACTGCACTATCGTGTGCCAGAATGGTAGTAGGCAACTGAATAAAAGGAACGCCTCTCATAAAAGAGGCAGCAACAAACCCACATAAATCACCAATCGCCCCTCCACCAAGTGCGATAAACAATGATTTACGGTCGAGTTTCTCCTGTAAAGCAGCCGTTAGACAATCATAAAAAACGTCAAACGTCTTGGCTTTTTCTCCATTAGGAACAAGATGTGTGACAACTTCGTATTCACCTAATTGATGTTTTACTTGATTTAAATACCTATCACCAACATTACTGTCGGTTATAATCATGATTTTGGTTACGTTTGAAAGATGTTCTTTTAAAAAAGGGGCTAAAGCTGTTAATGCCTCAGCCCCTAAAATTACAGGATACTCCTTAGAAGTGGTATGGATTTGAATCGTCTCCATTAAAACTCCCTCGCATATGCTCTTTGATCTTCAATCGATTTAATTAATGTATCTAGACGATCTGCATAGAATTGTCCAGTTATTGCTGTAGCAAGCTCCCAAGCAATCACATTTTCAGCAACGACTGCGGCAGCAGGTACTGCACAGCTATCTGATCTCTCAATACTTGCAGTAAAAGATTCTTTAGAATCGATATCCACACTTTGTAATGGCTTATAAAGTGTTGGAATAGGCTTCATTACTCCACGAATAACGATTGGCATGCCCGTCGACATTCCACCTTCAAGTCCACCTAGACGATTTGTGCTGCGATGGAAACCTTCTCCTTCACTCCACTCAATTTCATCATGAACTTCGCTACCAGGCTTCCTAGCTGCTTCAAACCCTATCCCAAATTCAACACCCTTAAAGGCATTAATACTTACGATAGCAGCAGCTAACTTAGAATCGAGCTTTCTGTCATAGTGAACATAGCTTCCTACACCAGGAGGCATTCCCTCAACAACTACTTCGACGATTCCTCCGATAGAGTCACCATTCGCTTTTGCATCATCGATGGCCTGCATCATTTTCTTTTCAGCCACAGGATCTAGACATCTTACTGGTGAATTCTCGGTAATTTCCGCCAAACTCTCCATGGAGTCATATGCATGTACCTCTGATTTAATCCCACCAATCTCAACCACATGAGAAGCAACCTTAATTCCTAGTAATGATAAAAGTTTTTTTGCAACTGCTCCAGCAGCCACTCTTACCGTTGTTTCTCTAGCAGAGGATCTTTCAAGAACATTACGCATATCTCGATGTCCATATTTAAGTGCGCCGTTTAGATCGGCATGTCCTGGACGTGGACGAGTAATAACACGCTTAACTTCTTCATCATCGGTAGGTTCTGCACCCATAATCTTTGTCCAATGCTTCCAGTCGTCGTTTTGTACAACGAGTGCTACAGGTGATGCAAGTGTTAATCCATGTCTGACACCGCTTGTAATATGTACAGTATCCTTTTCAATTTGCATTCTTCTACCGCGACCATGCCCTTTTTGTCTTCTTGCTAATTCTTTGTCAATGTCCTCTGCAAGAAGCGGCATTCCTGCTGGTAAACCTTCAATAATTGTTGTTAATTGTGGACCGTGTGACTCTCCTGCTGTTAAATATCTCATTTCTCTTTCCCCCTTCAACTCATTAAAGGATTATTTCTCAATATAACATATGTCCTTAAATAAACATAGCAGAAATTTGTGAATTTACAAAAAAAGAAGCCAAATTTTTGGCCCCTATCTTCTACGATAAAAAAAAGTGTCTTCTGTTTCAAGTCCATATACAGATGGATTAAAGATTTGCTCGGTACTACCGACAAAGAAAATCCCTTCCTGTCTCAATGCCTCACTGAATTTATAGTATAATACATCTTTCGCTTCTTCCGTAAAATAAATTAATACGTTTCGACACACAATCAAGTCAAAAGGCCCTCCAAAAGGATCAGCAAGTAAATTCTGCTTCTTAAATGTTACCGTCTTTTTGATATCGTCAGAAATCTTAAAGAAACTTCCATCCTGTGTGAAAAATTTCTTTTTCATTTCGGAAGGTACTTCATTCAAAGAACGTTCTGGATACATGCCGATCTTTGCTCTTTCTATTACATTATCATCGATATCAGTAGCCAAAACTTGAATCTGTGAAAGTGGCATAAAGTTTGAAAGGATCATGGCAATTGTATACGGTTCCTCACCTGTTGAACAAGCAGCACTCCACACCTTCAGACGCTTATTCTTCTCTATTAGTTTAGGAAGAATTTTCGTTTCTAATACTTCCCATCGTTTCCCATTTCGATAAAATTCCGACACATTGATCGTCATACGATCAAGAAACTCATTTAATAATAGCTTGTCCTGACTAATTGCTAAGTAATAGTCCTGAAATGAGCGAAACCCTTTTTTTTCATATAGAGAAATTAAGCGCCTTTTCATTTGTGCTTCTTTGTATAACGACAAATCAATCCCAGTCTTTTTCTTTATATTTATAATAAATTGTTCATAATCATTTCCCAGCATACTTTTTCTCCCCTGAACTTGAACTTTTCTATCTGTATGTATTATTATAGCGAAATTCAATAAAAAAGGAGAAAAATTATGTGAGAAAAGCCTTGGGTATTTTTCACTCCTATGTTTTGAATACGGTTACAAAAAAGAGACTTGTAAAAAACAAGTCTCTTTTAGTATTAATAAGCCCAATTGTTTATAAGCTTGTTATATGAAAGAAGTTCCTCTTCTTTAAAAAATAAAGCGATTTCTCTTTCAGCACTGGCAGCTGAATCTGATCCATGGATAATATTTTTCCCAACAATCACAGCAAAGTCCCCACGGATGGTTCCCGGTTGAGAATCCTTTGGATTTGTTGCACCCATCATTTGGCGTGCAGCAGCAATTACATTTTCCCCTTCCCAAACCATTGCGAAAACAGGACCTGAAGTGATAAAGTCAACCAACTCACCGAAGAAAGGGCGTTCTTTATGTTCACCGTAATGCTGTTCAGCTAACTCATTAGAAATCAGCATTAACTTTGCACCCACTAATTGAAAGCCCTTTCTCTCAAAACGTCCAACTATTTCACCAATCAAATTGCGTTGGACCCCATCTGGTTTAACCATTAAAAATGTTTTCTCCATCAGTTACACTCCTCTATGATTCGTATATGTATATGATTGCCAATAAACAATCCACGAAAATCGTAACATAGTTATAACTGATTTCGCAACATTTAAAATTTTCGTTTACCTATGTACACAGCTATATCTCTTAACGTCTTTTTGGCACGGTTATTTGGTAATTGATTTAATACATCAATCGCCTTGTGTAAGTACCGATCACTTATAGAAAGTGAACGCTCAATCGCATCAGAATTCTTTATTGCACGGATAATCTCTTCAATTTCTGCGGATGAAGTATGTTCATGAACAGCAGTAATTTTTTTACGTAAAGAATTATCTTCCATTGCAAACAATACTGGTAGGGTAATATTCCCTTGTAATAAGTCTCCTCCAGCTGGTTTACCTAATTGCTCTTCCGTACCCGTAAAGTCCAGAACATCATCCGTGATTTGAAAAGACATACCTACATAATATCCAAACTGATACAGCTTCTTGTGAATCTCTTCATCCACGTTTGCTGCCACCGCCCCGAGTTGACAGCTAGCTGCAATCAATAAAGCTGTTTTTCGCTTAATACGCAGCAGATAGTCACGTAGTGTTTGATTGTAATCATATTTAAATTTTATTTGCTCAATTTCCCCAACACATAACTGAACAATCGTTTCAGAGAGAATTTGGTGAGCAAGTGGGTTTTTAATATTTGTCATTAATTCTAGCGATCTGGCAAAAATATAGTCGCCTGTATACATCGCAATCCGATTATCCCATTTGGCTTTAATGGTTGGCTGGCCGCGTCTAAGTTCTGCATCGTCAATGACATCGTCATGAACAAGTGAAGCCATATGGATAAGTTCTAGCGCTACTGCCACGTTCTTCATTCCATGTATATCATAGTCGCCAAACTTTCCTGACAGCAAAACAAAAACAGGGCGAATTCTCTTCCCCCCTGCTTGCAACAAGTGTAGAGATGCTTGACGAAGAAGAGGTGACTCAGCCTCCACCGTATCTTCTAGTGTTTTCTCAATTATATTAATATCTGAGTTTAAAAATGAATACATCATTTTCAGCTTCATTCGTGAATCACCTAGCCTAACCTGTACATGAAGATTATTTTATTTATGACCAAAATGAACAGCAGCTGCCCCGCCACTGTATGGCTTATAAGTGACGTCCTTAAAACCAGCTTGTTTGAATAATTCAGCGAGTTCTTTTACCCCTGGAAAATCTCTAGCTGATTCTTGCAGCCAGGAATATTCACTATAACTTTTTGCAAACATCCTACCAAACAACGGCATAATAAATCGAAAATAAAAATAGAAGAGCTGTCGATAGCCTATTATTGTTGGTTGTGATGTTTCAAGACATACTGCAATTCCGCCCGGCTTTAATACACGATTCATCTCTTTCAATACTTGAAGATAATCGGGTACATTTCTTAATCCAAATCCAATCGTAACATAATCAAATGAATGGTCAGGAAATGGAAGCTCCATGGCATTTCCATGGATGAGCGTCACTTGATTGAGATTGGCCTCAGTAATCTTTTGTTTACCCACATTAAGCATATTTTGGCTAAAGTCAAGTCCTACCACTTCACCGGTATAGCCTACAGCATCTGCAAGTGCAATGGTCCAATCGGCTGTTCCACAACAAACATCTAGTGCCTTTTTCCCTTTTTGTACTTTCATTCTTTTCATCGTATCTTCTCTCCATTTAGTATGGAGTTTAAAGCTAATAACAGAATTCATTTTGTCGTAGTTATCTGAGATCTTTTCAAAAACGTTATGAACTCGTTCTTCTTTCGATTGATTCATACTTGTTACCCTTCTTCCACAAATGTTTTTGCCATCGTTTTTTGGTTTATAATGGATGTGATTCGAGAATCTAACAGCTCATTTATTCGAGGAAGCTCTTTTTTAGCCTTTTCTAATAATTGTTTAGAGAACTCTATATATCGGTCACAAATCAATATTAAGTAGTTTTGTTGCTCAAGAGACAGGTCTTTAAGTGAACCGTTATGTTTTGGAAAAACAAGAGTATGAAGAGCGTCAAATACAATCGAGGATTTTCTTTGTACAAAATTATCCTTTTCCTTACTAAGCCGCTTTATTAACAAAAAATTTTCAACAATGCTATCCCATCCATCTAAACGAAAATAATCAGTAAATTGATCAATAAGAGATGATTCGATCAACTTGACATTATTCATCAACGTATCAATTTCAGAACTACCTTTTTGATATACAATTATTTTTTTATCATTAATTTTTTTTATTCCTTGAGCTAGCATCCGGATAGCGTGAACATCATTACACTCTGCTAGTAGTTTATAATATAACCCACTATAATAAACGCCAGCTAATACAGTTAATTGCCTCTGCTTTAAGATTTCATTATTCGTATTTGTGTTGGTCACTTGTTCATGAGTATCAAGGGCTACTTGAAGCAACATGGTCGTTATAGTATAATTCTCCAACTCTTTATCAGATAACTTACACTGATCCAAAATCGAAATTAACAATAAAAGCTTATCTTCGTCTAACACTGGTTTATTAATATATTGGAACATATAGGGGTGAAGGAGCCTTTCCTCTACTTTTTCCTTCACATCGGCTATTTTTCTTTGAAAGTCTCCCACAATTATCACCCTTGTATCCCCAAATTCTGTATATGTAATGTGATTACCCTTATTATAATTCATAAAGTTTACTGCATATGTACGATTTATTACTCCACTAAAGGCAGAGACAATTATAACACAAATGCTTAACAAATGGTCATGTTTAGCATTTATTTCCCTTTTGTTTCGCTCTCAACCTCTCCATAAGAAGTGATAATTTTTGCATTTCCGCGAATTTTTATCGCTGATGTGTGTTCAGTAAACTGAGCAATCATTACTTCGCCTTTATCTAGTTTCTCTGAGTGATGAAACTTGGTATCGGTCCCTCTTGTTAAACCGATTACATTGACACCATCTTCTATTGCTTTAATAACAATATAATCACTTGTTAGCGAAGTTTTTGGGTCCATTATTTCTCGCTCCCTCATTTTGATTGAAAGGGCTAACCGTTATGTAGCCCCCTCTATAATGTTTAGTATTTAATTAAGGAAAGCACCTCAGCTCTTGCTGTTGCGTCCTCCGCAAGTGAGCCTCGGACTGCTTGAGTTACGGTCTTAGCACCAGGCTTTTTAACTCCACGCATAGTCATACACATATGCTCTGCTTCAACAACGACCATTGCACCATAAGGCTCCAGTTTCTCCATAATCGCGTCAACCACTGTGGAAGTAATTCTTTCTTGCAACTGAGGACGTTTAGCTACTGCTTCAACAGCTCTAGCTAACTTACTCAAACCCGTGACACGACCATTTCTTGGTATATAAGCTACATGAGCGACACCATAAAAAGGTACAAGATGATGTTCACACATGGAGTAAAACGGAATATCTTTTACAAGGACAATCTCTTCATGGTCCTCACTAAATACTGTTTCGAAATATTCTTTTGGATCTTGTTTCAATCCCGAGAATACTTCCTCATACATTTTCGCTACTCGTTTTGGCGTATCTAACACACCCTCACGATTTGGATCTTCTCCTACGGCTTCTAATATAAGACGCACCGCTTCCTCTATTTGGGTACGATTAACTTCTGACATACTAAATTCCTCCTACTGCAATGAGTTCCCTCTGTTTTTTCATATCATGCCAACTATACTTATACATATTAGCACAACCAAATTCTTTCTAGCAAAGTAGAAGGTTCTTTTAATGTGCCACAAAAGAGCAGAAAAAATAGAAAAAGGATCACGTATAAACGAGATCCTTTTCTATAACATAAACATATATCAATTTATGTATTATTTTACAGCGTCTTTAAGCGCTTTTCCTGGTTTGAAAGCAGGAACCTTGCTAGCAGAGATTTCGATCTCTTCACCAGTTTGTGGGTTACGTCCTTTACGAGCTGCACGCTCACGAAATAGTGATAGGTAACGTTTTGTTTATGCAACTCCACGTTTTCCCCCACTCCACACCGTACGTGCGAGTTTCCCCGCATACGGCGTTCCATCGATACAGATACCTAATGGTTTACCCAGTACATCGTCGCCTCCGTATGGGCATTCTAGTTAATTCTCGTCGCTCGTTTAACAACTATACCTATTCAGTCATAGTTAATTCTTTTCTTAACTTAAGAATTTTCTTCTGCTGATTAGGCTTTAAGCCTTCCATAACCTGTACATCATTATGGACATATTTATGGCACTGAACACACAATGTCGTCAAGTTAGAGACTTTATTCACTTTATCAAGGGACAATTCAGGTTTGCGATGATGTACCTCCACTGAATGTGGGTATACAAAATCTTTGCAAACTGAGCATTTGGCTTTATCACGTTTAATAGCGTATGGTCGATTCATATAATATTCAAAGTTGTGTTTATGGTTATTTAGGTTCGCATATATTCCTAATTTATCGTAATTAGTCCATATGTCTTCGAGATGTAGCTTACGATTCTTTTGAGTCGATTCGTGCCATTTGTCTCGCCCCGCAGGGGTGTAAGGAATCCAAGCAGGATTGAATAACTTTGCATACTCAATCTTAGTGATTGCAGTAATAGTTATCCCCACGATACTGTCTTGATATACTTCTGCGTATGTCTTGAAGTTATACCCTTCGTGCCTTACAACCCTGTTAGAAAGCTCGCATACCTTATAGATATGTTTGGTATGATTTCCACCATAGAGCTTCCTAAAACTACCCAACGTTACTCTGAATAATAAATTATCGATTTTCGAAAAGGTTTTCTTTGCTATGCCGATTTTATAATAGTTGGCTATACCAATGATTTTTGAATTGATAAGTTCAATCCGTGCTACTCTGTCTTTAGCGTGTTTTAGTCTACGTAATTGGTTAATATCCTGACTAATTTCATTAATCTTAGGCAAGAGCTTCTTCCAATCAGGATAGACTTTCCCAACTATCTTACCATCCAGACGTTTAGGTTCGGCTTTGATTAAGAAACCGAGAAAGTGTAATGGTTCTTCTCGACAGTCTGTAATGACCGTTTTCTCCTCGGATAATTCAAGTGAGAGTTTATGCTTCATATACTTCCTTAGCTTAGTGAGAAGCGTTTGGGCGTATTCCTTGGATTCCGTGAGGATTATCCAGTCATCTGCATATCTCACAAGGTTTACCTTGTGGTGTTTCGCAACCGTCTTATTCCGTAAGGATTGGTAAGTCTTTTCTTCGACAGTTTTTCCTTTTCTAGTAGTGGTATAAGTCACTACCGCTGGGTGTGATTCCCATAAGTCGCTAACCATCCAATCGAAGTTGTTCAGGTATATATTTGCTAGAAGGGGGCTGATAATACCACCTTGCGGTGTACCCATATCAGAGTCGATTATCTCACCGTCATCTAGTATCTTCGATTTCAGCATCTTTTTGATGAGAGCAAGGAATTGTTTATCCTTGATTCCCATTTCCCATAACATTGCTAGTAGCTTGTTGTGGTTGATGTTGTCGAAGTACCCTTTAATATCGCCTTCGATGGCAATATAGGCTTTCGCATTGATGTTTTGTACAACCCTTGCGATGGCGTGTTCTGTACTCCTGTATGGTCTAAAACCATAACTATGAGGGTAGAATTTTGCTTCACAATAGGGTTCGATAGCCATCCTTGCTATTTCCTGAATAATTCGGTCAACTATTACGGGTATGCCAAGTGGTCTGAATTTGCCTGTATTTTTCCCTTTAGGAATATAGGTTCTTCTAACCATCTTTGGGTTATAGTTGTCAATTTGAGATTTAATAAGTTCGATAAGTTCCAATCTATCCATTTGTAGATAGTCGTTGATGGTTGCACCATCGACTCCCGCAGTTTGGGAACCCCGATTGGATTTTATGTTGTGTATGGCTTTATCAATTACTGGTTCGGATTTCATAAACTCAAGTAAATTGTATAGAGGTTTTCCCTCTAGAGCCACTTGATATAACTTATCTTGGAATCCTATTAAGTCTCTTTCTCCTGCGATTGTACGACCTTTAAACCCCATATCATCACTCCTTTTGTAGTAGTGACTGATAGGTTAGCTGTTTAACTCGGACTTGCCTTGTATTGTCGTACGTCGATTTTCACTATCTTCTCTACCGACTAGTCCCCTTCGCTCAGAGATGTTTATATCCTTCATATAGAATTACTCCTATACTAATAACGGCATCTCGTCATCACTACTATGGGACGCTGACTGCTTTCATCACGCTCTTAGGTAATAGCATACCTCCTGTGATTACTCGCTCTCGACTGTTCCACACGACCTTTCCTTTAAACTGAACTTAGGCTCCCTCTTTACGCCGTTAGGCCTGAATAGAGTTTAATATCACAAATTGTTCTCTATTTCCAATACTATTTAGTGTATTAGATGATGGAACCATCGAAGAAAATCCCATCACACCTACTCTGTGTCCCCTTAGTGACAAGGGGAGGCGGCAATATCGACGCTTCACACAAGGGTTAGTCACCTAGCCATATTCAGTTTTGGAGTCCCGCATCATTGTTACGTTCTCAACCGAAGTAGAGATTCTTCATATAGAAGAGAGTCACTCGCAACGTAGATTACGACTTTACCTAGCTTCGTACAATCTGGTGTGCTATCACCTCGTTGCACGTAGGAGTCTCAGACTCATATCCAAATGTGATATTAGATATGGGGCGATTTTTCATACGCCCATCAGGTGCGTGTAGTTAGACTCCAACGGAGTCCGCTCATTTCCTAACTTTGGATTTGCATCCTATAGCGTTATGCTACGTTAGTTATGGAGCAACAGCCCGCACCTTCGAAGTTCCCAAATCCGATTAATTGAACTTTATCACCGTTTTTAAGGGCTTCAAGAATTGAATCGAAAACTGCGTCAACTGCTTTAGTAGCGTCCTTTTTAGAAAGTTCACTTGCTTCAGCAACTGCGTTGATTAGTTCTGTCTTGTTCATGCCTTTCACCTCCTCCCAAAATGGTATATTCAGTAAGTGAAAACGTTCTTATCTTCATTAGTAAACAATTTAGTTGAATTCTATACGTAATTGAAGCTGTTTTCTCTGACATGCCTTATATTAAATGATGAAAACTAATTTTTCAACGTTTTTTTTACGAAAAACCTTTATTTATAAGGGTTTGACGGCATATCGTAGTAATTCTGTTAAAAGATTATCATAATAAATTGGGGTTATCAAGAATTTTCGCTAATTTATGGTAGTATTTTCGTGGTTTTTAACGAATTTTGTCGTAGTTTTATTAAAATCAATCAAAAAAAAAGACTCCTAGATAGGAGTCGATACATTATAAGATTATAGCAATTAATCCACCAGAACCTTCATTGATGATTCTTTCTAGTGTTTCTTTTAGTTTATATCTTGCGTTTTCAGGCATTAATGATAATTTTGCTTGAATCCCTTCACGAACAATTGAACTTAGGCTTCTTCCAAAAATATCAGAGTTCCAGATAGAAAGTGGATCGTCCTCAAAATCCTGCATTAAGTAACGAACCAATTCCTCACTTTGCTTCTCTGTACCGATAATCGGAGCAAATTCAGACTCTACATCCACTTTAATCATATGAATGGATGGAGCTACCGCTTTTAAGCGTACACCAAAGCGTGGTCCTTGACGGATGATCTCAGGCTCATCCAGGCTCATATCCGCAAGTGATGGTGCAGCAATTCCATAACCTGTTTGTTTCACCATCTTAAGCGCATCAGAGATTTGATCATATTCTTGCTTAGCATGTGCAAAGTCTTGCATTAGCTCTAACAAATGATCTTTTCCTCTTATTTCTACTCCGACAATTTCTTTTAAAATGTCATCGTATAAATCATCTGGAGCGTATAGGTCGATCTCTGCAATTCCTTGCCCCATCTCAATTCCAGCAAGACCTGCACGATCAATAAATTCATAATCACTAAATTGACTTACGACTCGGTCAACATCTCTTAATCTCTTAATATCTTTAACTGTGTCTTTCACTGCTTCCTGATAGCTTTCCCTTAACCAGTGATCTTCTCTAAGTACCATAACCCAGCTAGGAAGATTCACGTTTACTTCGAGCACAGGGAATTCATAAAGCGCTTCACGCATCACGTTCATGACATCACCTTCGCGCATTCCCTCTACACTCATAGCTAATACAGGAATATCGTATTTCTCTGAAAGCTCTGAACGTAATTTTTCCGTATTTGGATGATATGGTTGTACGCTGTTAATGACCATAATGAACGGTTTGCCAACCTCTTTTAATTCATTGATTACTCTTTCCTCGGCTTCTAAGTATGCAGAACGTGGAATTTCTCCGATGGTACCATCTGTAGTAATAACCACACCAATCGTTGAGTGCTCTTGTATAACCTTCCTTGTTCCAATTTCAGCTGCTTCGTGGAATGGAATAGGCTCCTCATACCAAGGCGTATTAATCATTCTTGGTCCATTTTCGTCTTCATAACCCTTTGCACCTGGGACCGTATAGCCCACACAGTCAACTAAGCGGATATTCACATCCAACCCATCGTCAACATGAATGCTTGCAGCCTGATTTGGAACAAATTTTGGTTCAGTTGTCATAATCGTTTTTCCAGCAGCACTTTGAGGCAATTCATCTTGGGTGCGAGCTCGATCTGATTCATTTGCCATGTTTGGAATAACAACTAGCTCCATAAATTTCTTAATAAAGGTTGATTTTCCTGTTCTTACAGCTCCTACAACTCCTAAATATATATCGCCGCCCGTTCTTTCGGCAATATCTTTAAAAATATCTACCTTTTCCAAGTGATCCCCTCCTGAAATCTATGAGATAGTGGGATAAAATAACCCTAATGTATAGACAATATATGTGTATGACGTTGTCCTACAACGTTATGACAGTTTTTATAATTTTTTTTGCCTAACTGTTATAGTCCATACAAATATAAAAAGCCCCTCTCCTACATTCTATTTCTGTAGGTGAGGGGTTATGACTAATCCACTAAAAAGATAGGTTCTTTCGTCTTTTCATCCATTGTATAAGGTAGTGAAAAGGCAGGCACAAACAATGAATCTTGCAATAAGCAGTCGCGAATATCCTCTCCCGCTGTCTTCTTACAACTTCCACTTTGCATCGCTTGATATAAATCACTTCTGTAATCTATAAATACTTCACCACTTCCAGTAATAACAAAAGAAAGGTTTTGGTTCGTATAAGGACTAACAACAAATGGTTCTTCCTCATAACCTATTTTCTTGAAATCCATTGTGTATACACCTTTTGTTATTTCTTCTTTGTATGGAGGGTATTTTTGTAAACTAATTAAAAGATTTATATCTTTAATTTTTTCCGCCATTCGCAAATCAAAGATCTTTACCGTTGGATTCTCCTCTACGTCAACTAGTACGTATTGAAATATACCTCCGGATTCATAAGCGTTTCCAGGTGGTTCTGCTAAATACTTTGGACTGATTCGGTTAAAATCAATCGGATACTTTTCGTAAATAGGAGTATCCATTTCCTTTGTCTTTATAGGTAAGATGCCACCATTGTCCTCTTGAAATTGCTTAACCGCTGATTGAACTGCTTGAACTTGATCTTCGTACGGTATTTGGTTTTGAGCTAACTCATCTTGAGGATACATGCAGCCCGTCAATAATATTAAAACAATAGACAATAACAATACTACTTGGTTTTTCATACACTCAACCCTTTTAACCTATGTATTTCCAATACACTTAACTTGTTGGTCCCGATAGCACGACAAAAAAAATGATTATTCCAGAAATAACCATTAAAGAATAAGCAATAATAGCCGTTATTGCTTTTAAAACTTTGTTAGAAAATTTAAATCTGCTTAAGTAAATTAAAATAATGGAAATAAACATAAAGCCCATCCCCGCCAAGGAGATCCACATTTTCATTAGTGACGTTGACATAAATAACTCCCTCCCTTTGCCTAAAATATTATATCATAAATGCTCCAATGCTTGCCTTACTCATTTAAGATCAAAAAAAGCTGAAGCAAAGGAGGGGCAGCTCTTTACTTCAGCTCGTAAGACTAAATATACATACTCCCTGTTCATTTCACCAGGTTTGCTTCGTTGCATTGTATGCATTTCTCTATGTAAACGCATCATTGAAAAGCCCAATTTTGAAAATATTTATTCCAATCCCTTTTCAACTAGTACATTTGCAAGATCTTCCATCTCATGAGTTTTTACACGTGTCATGAGTAAATCCACTTCATCCTTCGGTTTTGCATGGTTAAATAGAACATTATATAAAGCCGTTGTAATTGGCATCTTCACACCGTACTTTTCTGCTAGTTGGTAAGCGGCTTTTGTGGTTCTTACACCCTCTACTACCATGCCCATATTTTCAAGCACCTCATCTAAATTCTGGCCTTTGCCAAGCAAATTCCCAGCTCTCCAGTTTCTTGAGTGAACACTTGTAGAAGTAACGATTAAGTCCCCTATACCTGTTAAGCCTGAGAATGTTAGAGGACTTGCCCCCATTTTTGTACCTAACCGAGCTATTTCTGCAAGCCCCCTAGTTATTAAGGCAGCCTTTGCATTATCCCCATATCCTAATCCATCCGTGATCCCGGCAGCTAACGCAATAATATTCTTTAATGCGCCACCCACTTCTACACCTATAATATCAGGATTTGTATATACCCGGAAATGCTGATTAATAAATAAGTCCTGCACACGTTCAGCTGCTTCCATGCTCTTGGATGAGACCGTCACCGTTGTTGGTTGACGAAGACTTACCTCTTCAGCATGACTCGGCCCAGATAATACAACCACATCTTGTAAAAGACTCTCTGGCATTTCATCTTCAATCATTTCTGAAATGCGCATAAGTGTATCCGGCTCAATCCCTTTACTAACATGAACTATTGTTAGTGGATTTTCAAGGAATGGAATCATCTTTTTAATCACTTCACGAATCGCCTTAGTTGGTACAGCTAATATGATGGTGTTTACTTCTTTTAAAACTTCTTCAAGAGAGTCGTAACCAACAATTGTTTCAGGAAGTATGATTTCTGGTAAATACTTCTTATTCATGTGAGTGGCATTTATCTCGCTGATTTGATCCCGATTATGTCCCCATAATCTCACTTCATGATCATTGTCCGCTAACACTAAAGACAAGGCAGTTCCCCAGCTTCCCGCTCCAATTACAGCAATTTTTTCTTTTTGGATTTGCATAGCATCACAACCTTTAACTTATTTTCTTTCTCTAGCAAAGATTTTGATAGGAGTTCCTTCAAATCCGAAAGCTTCTCTAATACGATTTTCTATAAATCGCTGATATGAGAAATGCATAAGCTCTGGATCATTGACAAAGACAACAAAGGTAGGTGGCTTGACTGAAACTTGAGTCGTATAATAAATTTTAAGACGCTTTCCGTTGTCTGTTGGCGTAGGGTTCATCGCTACAGCGTCCATAACAATATCATTTAATACACTTGTTTCCACTCGCATCGAATGATTTTCACTCGCTTTGTTTATCATTGGAATCAATGTATGAATTCTCTTTTTTGTTTTAGCAGATAAGAAAACAATTGGAGCATAGTCTAGGAATAAGAAATGCGCACGTATTTTTTCCTCGAATTCTTTCATCGTCTTTTCATCTTTTTCCACTGCATCCCATTTATTCACGACTACCACAATAGCTCGTCCTGCTTCATGGGCATACCCAGCTATCTTTTTATCCTGTTCGATGATTCCTTCCTCTGCGTTAATAACGACTAAAACGACGTCGGAACGTTCAATCGCACGTAGCGCACGAAGCACACTATACTTTTCTGTTGTTTCGTACACTTTTCCTCTTTTTCTCATTCCTGCCGTATCGATAATGACGTAGCGTTCTCCATTAACAGTTACCATTGAGTCTATCGCATCTCTAGTTGTACCAGCGATATCACTTACGATTACTCGTTCTTCTCCAAGCATCGCATTGACAAGTGATGATTTCCCTACATTTGGTCGACCAATTAGAGAAAACTTAATAACGTCATCATCATAGTCATTCTCGTCCTTGCTTGGAAAATGCTGTGCTGCAGCATCTAAAAGATCGCCAAGACCTAAACCATGTGAACCCGAAATTGGATAAGGTTCGCCAAAGCCTAAGGCATAAAAATCGTAAATGAGATCTCTCATTTCTGGGTTATCAATTTTATTTACAGCAAGAACCACTGGCTTTTTAGCGCGATAAAGAATCTTTGCTACTTCTTCATCTGCAGAGGTAACTCCCTCTCTACCATTTGTTAAGAAAATAATGACGTCTGCTTCCCTGATCGCAATTTCTGCTTGTTGACGAATTTGTTCTAAAAAAGGTTCGTCTCCAATATCAATTCCACCGGTATCGATAATATTGAAATCATGACTAAGCCACTCAGCTGAACTATAAATTCGATCTCGAGTAACCCCAGGTATATCTTCAACTATCGAAATCCGCTCACCAACTATTCTATTAAAGATTGTAGACTTTCCAACATTTGGACGACCCACAATCGCTATTACAGGTTTTACCATTTTTTTCATCCTTTCTAAAATAATAAAAGAGATATCAACAATATTTCAGACAATGTATAAGCAAAGTTATGTATCCGTGCAAGAACCGTTGAAATTACAAACATCTCATTTCATTATGGTGTAAATCAGCATTTAGTAAAGAAACCCTTCTACAAACAGAAGGGTCTAACTTTATTATATTATCAAAGTGGTCATGTACTAGCAAACAAAATTAGAAGAAACCACTTTAATGTTTGACAATGACGTACAAATCCTCCGTAAGAGAATGTGCAATCCCATCCAAAATTGCTTCTAGATTCCTCGTGATTTTTTCCATCTCCTCTTTATCATCACAATGAAAAACTGCTACACCACATGGGACTTTTTTAGGATTCGTCGTAATCGCAGCTAGGATAAATTTTTCAATATCCATTTTATCTCTCCTCTAGTTTTTTCTCTCTCTCTTTAGGCATTCGAATGGCATTTTCTAAAGTTGGAACCTTTTCAATGATTTTCATCGCCTTCTCAATATCATTTTCTTGCGGTAGAATAAATACCCCGACCCTTCCATCATCTAGGTCTCTTTTCGCCAAGGGAACGAGAGCTGGTGTACCAGAATCTCGATACACACCTAGAGAGTTGGATACATCATGTAGAATAGCTTGACGCTGCCCTAGATTCGCAATTGTCGCTCTTGCGTCAAAATTTTTCGGCTTAAGGATAAACCCCATCCCATAGCGTAGTACTTCCTTTTGTCTTTCCGGGAGTCCAATGTTCATTATATAAATATTGTCCACATACAAGCCTGGACCGTCAAACCGAGGTTCAATGTACTCAACTTCTACAATATCACCAAGCCTACCCCCAGACATTAGTTTGGTAGAAATTAATATCGCAATCACTGCTGCAATTAGTCCACCCCAAATATTAAAAAGGAGATACCCAAGTGTACTTAGAAAGGAGGTGAAGATTACCAAATAATTTCTACTTTCAAAAGCTATTGCAATTCCTTCAATATACGTTTTACCTCTTGGTACTAATTCATAATTATCCAGTTCATTTAATGTGTTTCTCTCCATATTTCTGACATCTCTAAATTGTGAGGCTGCCAAAGTTAAAAAGGTGATGGCTGTAAACTCTTCCTCAAGTATAGAAGGTATGGCCACAGTACCAAGCCCTGCAGCAATAAACCCTAATGCCACATGGATGATTTTCCCGTGCAGATAAGTGGGGTACTGTCGATAATCCGTTCGTAGCATATAAATTCTTGTTGCTGTTCCAACAATCACTCCAAATAATATAGGATAAGTGTACTCACTCACGATTGTCTTCCTCTCCCCTTTTCTAGTTGATAAACATGTCCTTCAAAAAGGCTAGTAAGCTTCTCAAAACCGCTCCAGGCCAAAATGAGACAAACAGATATAGAAATAACATCTAAAAATTGAAGTGACCCGATTGGAATTTCCATTGAGTATACATCCAACACAAGAGAATAAACAATTTCTCCATGGATACTACCAAAAATAAGTGCAATCACTCTTTTAAAAACCTCTTTATGCATCATAATGGTCATATAAGTTAATACAACAGCAAACATCCAATCTCTATCAAGGATTAACCAAACAGGGTCAAAAAGCTCAAATAATTGAAAACTCCCATAGGCAAGCATAAGAATAAATGATGTGATTAGAAAGTAGGCCATTGATCTTCCTTTCATTTTCCCGACCTCAAAGTAGGCTAGGAATAAAAGGAAAATGGAAACAACGGACACTTCCAGCCCAAAAAAATGGATGGAATGGGAAGACAGTATAATCGAAAATAATATGATGACCGTATACTTTACACGCCTCGGATTCGTTTTACTCATAAAAAAGGTCGTACAAATCCATAGAACCCAAAATGTCCAATAAAAGATTATTCCTTCCATGTCACCCCTCCTATCATCTCCATTATGGCTTTTCAGTATGTACTTTAACCGTATGATGTATAAACTTTCAAAAATGATTCATCTTAATTAGGAGGAGGTGGGATCATGGGTAAAGATCGTCAACAAAGCAAATTAAAAGCAAGTGGTCGCGTCGAGTCTGATCGAGACCAAGAGTTGGAGAAAAAAGGAGCAACCAAACTTTCCAGTCCAGAAGAGGCTAGAGAGCTAAATGATAATAAAAGATACTAATGAAAAAAAGCTCCCAATCCGGGAGCTTTTATCTATTGCTATATATTTTTGTGTTTATTCCTCGTTCATTAAGCCAATGATGAGTTTTTCCCTCGATAATCAAAGGTGCCTTCTGAAGATCCTTAATAGTTGTCGAACCAAGAGCGGTCATTACATACCCAATTTCCTTTTTGATTTCTTCAATTTCTGTCATACTTTCCTCTATTCCTTCTTCTAGAAGGATTTTCAATATATAACCCGCCAAGCCAACAGCGGATGCACCTAGAGACAATGCCTTAACAACGTCTAAGCTACATTGAACCCCACCTGAACCTAATACCGTTAGATCAGGGAAACTGCATTTCACTTCTGCAATGGAAACAACTGTAGGAATACCCCATGAGTTAAAAAACGACAGCAATCGATTTCGTCTTTCATTTTCGATTTTGGCAAAGTTTGTACCACCAAAACCACCGACATCTACAATAGAAATTCCGATTTGGGTGAGCTTCTTTGCTGTTTCACGACTCATGCCAAAACCAACTTCTTTGACTATCACAGGCACAGGTAATTTTTTAACTATATCCTCCATACGCCTTAGAGCACCCGTAAAATCACGATCTCCCTCTGGCATAGTTAGTTCTTGAATGGTGTTTAAGTGGATTTGGAGCGCATTTGCTTCGAGCATATCGACTGCTTGAAGCGCCTGATCCACTGATGCTTCACTCCCTAAATTGGCAAATATTAAACCATTCGGATTTTCTTTTCTTACAATTTTGTAAGTGCTTATCTCACTAGAGTTTTTTATGGATGACATCTGGGAGCCAACAGCCATCGCAACTCTTGTTTCACTAGCAATAATAGCTAGTTGCCTATTTATTTCTTCTGTTCGTTCTCCACCACCGCCAGTCATGGCATTGATAAAAAGAGGCGAACTCAAAGAAAGTTCGCCAACCATAGTCTTAAGACTCACCTGCTCTATTGAGGAGTCAGGCAAGCTTTGGTGAATAAACGTTATATCATCAAAACCAGTATCTCTAGATTGTCCTGTTGTAAGGGCATATTGTATATGATCCCATTTTCGTTTCGATCTAGTCAATGATCATCACCATTATCTCTTTAAATTCTTCAGTTGATCTCCAATCATTTCACCTAATTGAAATCCTTTTGACTCTTCAGGAAGTTCGTAATCCTTCACTTCTTCTTCCTTTTCAGCAAGTTCTTTCATACTTAGAGAAAGTCTTTGCTCTTGCTCATTTACTTCAAGAACCTTAACTTTCACCGTTTCATTTTCCTTTAAAACCTCATGCGGAGTAGCAATATGCTTGTGGGAGATTTGTGAAATATGAACTAACCCTTCTACACCTGGGAACACTTCAACAAAAGCTCCATAAGAAACAAGGCGTTTTACTACACCTTCTAAAGTAGTTCCTTTTGCTGCTTTTTCGGAAATATTAGCCCATGGTCCAGGTAATGTTTCTTTAATCGATAAAGAAATTCGCTCATTATCACGGTCAACACTTAGCACTTTTACTTGAACTTGCTGTCCCTCTTGAACAACATCCGTCGGTTTAACTACATGCTCATGTGACAGCTGTGAAATGTGGACCAATCCATCAATCCCACCAATATCGACAAATGCACCAAAATCAGTAATTCTTTGTACGGTACCTGAAAGAACCTGACCAGAAGCTAATGAATCTAATATATTTTTCTTTTGCTTTCCTTTCTCAAGCTCAATAACAGCACGATGAGAAAGGATCAGACGGTTCTTCTCCTTGTCAAGTTCAACAATTTTAAATGCCATCGTTTTACCCTTATAATCAGAGAAGTCTTCAACAAAGTGTGCTTCCACTAAAGAAGCAGGAACAAAACCTCTTACTCCCAGATCAACTACAAGACCGCCTTTTACCACATCTTTAATTTCAGCATCAAAGACATCACCAGATTCAAACTTTTGCTCAAGCTCTTGCCATGCATTTTCAGCATCCACCTTACGCTTTGAAAGGATCAAGGCATCTTCTTCTACCTTTAATACTTCTAATTCTAGCTGATCACCTTCATTCACCGCATCACTTGCTTTTTCGATGTGAAGACTTGATAACTCACTTATGGGAATAATTCCATCAAGCTTGCTGTTTGGGATTGTGATAATAACCTGTTTTTCTTCCACCTTTGTTACTTGTCCGCTTACTTTGTCACCCACTTGAAAATCCATAACTTCCACTTGATTCATTTCTTCAGACATATGTACTCCTCCTTAATCCTTTGACTGCTCCATTTTTATAAAAGGTGATGTTTTCATCACCGTTTGAAACAATGGTACCTGACCATACTTAGAGAATAATCTAAAAAATCTCTTTAATTAAACTTCTTATAAATGACTTCTTTTGTCAAGCGAGATACTCCCTATTTGTTCGCAATAATCAGTTTTCTGATTTCTTCCATAATGATTTTTGTAGCCTCATCAGCGGATATCTTATTTTTTCGATATTCTGTAAAATCAACCGGCTTTCCATAAACCACCTTTAGCTTATTAAGTGCCTTATATGGACCAATTACTGCACAAGGGACGATTAATGCTTCGGATCTTGTTGCAAAGAAGCCAGCACCTGCTAACCCTTCACCAAGCTCACCCGTCTTACTACGAGTTCCTTCTGGGAATAAACCAAGAACCCTATTTTCTTTAAGAATCCCAAGCCCCTTCCTAAGCGCCTCACGATCACTCATGCCCCTTTTAACTGGAAATGCATTCAAATAAGGGACAAGCTTTCCCAATAATGGAACTTGGAACAATTCCTCTTTTGCCATAAAATGAACAGGCCTAGGAGTTGTAATACCTACGACAATTGGATCAAAATTTGAAATATGATTGGAACAAAGCAAAACCGATCCTTCTTTAGGAATATTTTCTTGGCCAATTGTCTCTATTCGATACAAAGGCTTATAGATCATGTTTACAACCGAGCGTGCAAAAGAATACATCGTCAATAGGATCCTATCCTTTCCTCTACTAAAACTAGGATTTTCTCAACCACTTCTTGAATGGATAAGGAAGTGGTATCTATCTCTACTGCATCCTCCGCTTTTTTCAGAGGTGCTACTTCTCGTTCAGAATCTAGTTTATCTCTAGCCGCAATTTCCTTTATAAGCATTTCTAAGTCGGCTGGAAAGCCTTTTTCAAGGTTTTCTTGATATCTTCTTTCCGCCCTTTCCTGAACGCTTGCCAGAAGAAATACTTTTATTTCTGCGTGAGGAAGGACATGTGTGCCAATGTCTCGGCCATCCATGACCACTCCCCCATTCGCCCCGAATTGCTGTTGTCTTTTAACCATTTCTTCACGTATTAAACGGTGTTTTGCTACGATGGAAACTTGATTTGTCACTTCGGCAGAACGAATTTCGTTTGTAACTTCTTGTCCGTCAAGGAAAACAAGTTGTCCTTTTTCACCTGGCAACAAGTCAATTTTTGTTTGTGCTAAAAGGTCATTAAGTGCGCTCTCATCAGTAAGCTCACAATTTACTTGTAAAGCTTTATATGTAATTGCACGATACATAGCACCTGTATCAATATAAATATATGAGAGTTTCTCAGCGATTATTTTGGCAACAGTACTTTTTCCTGCCGCAGCAGGACCGTCAATTGCGATAGATATTTTACTCATATGTCCTCCTAGTTGTTTGAACTCCACTATTTATATTAGTGTGTTCAATTTGAATCGTTAATGACTGATTCCTTATATATTTTAGCATATACTTGTTCGTTGCTTGTTAATAATATTTTAAAAAAGAAAAAAAGCAGGAGCTCCCTGCTTTTCATTTCCCATTAAAGGTTTCTAAGAAATCCGCAAAATTATTTTTGTTTACACCCTCATATTTTGTAATAATTTTCAACTCAGGAAAAATACTTAACTGATGAAAGAAAAGCTGTGTACCGATAAGGAAAAGAAACTGAATGACAATGATCTTAACTATAATACGCTCAAACGTCTTCACCATTTCACTTCCTCCCATAATATCCGTACTATTATAGGGAATTTATGGATTTTTTATTCAAGATTCTAGACCCTTCTTCTTCATAAGCAACTGGCGATCAAAGCTAAAACGAAGCAAAAGCTGACGGTCCTGTGAGTTCATATCGACAAATTGTAAAGATGCCTTCATACGACTGTCATCTAATGGAATTAGTCTTACTACCTTACTCTTAACTTGTAAATAATGAATTTCACCGCTTTGCATAGGAAGTACTAACCATAATTGAATAGTATGACCAGCACGGACTCCATGTTTATCGTTGATTAGGATTGCTGCACCGCCTGCACTAATATCATCTGTAACTGTTGTGAATGGTTTAAACTCTGCATTGGTTGAATGCACTGCCACGTCTGCAGTTGTTTCGACCCTTACATATTGACGTCTCTGGATTTTAACTAAGTGTTCGTCACCAGGATAAGATAAAATAAGCATAGGAATATTCTGCTTGGTTCTTCCTAATACCTCAGATTCAAACAAAAAGACTGAGTTATTATCCTGAGAAACAAAGGAACCTTTTAACTGTGTCCCATCAATTAAAAAGACTGTTCGTTCAGTTGCCGTATTGATTGGATAATCAATATAGATTTGATTTTCTTTTTGTTCTACTACTTTACACTTAAACTTATCTAATTTATCTCCATACTTTAACTCGAGCATAATTACATTGCCTATTTTAAACATAAGAATCACACATCCTGTCAAAACTTGTCACTACAAATTATGACATGAACTTAATCATTGACGCAATATGAATCTAAAAAAAAGGAAAAGCGGGTGCTTTTCCTTATACAACGTCCTCATATATTTCCTCGGCGTTTTCTAGTTTATAAACCTTTTCTTCAATGCCACTATTTGCATTTATGAAAATACGATACGTATCATCACCAAGAGTTCCCATGAATTCATAACACAGTACTTCTTCGTTCATATCATTTATAATGATCGATTGTCTATTTTCCATTACCTTAACACTTGGGTTAATTTTCTTTTGTGCGTCTTCCACTGATAGAGTTGGCTTTGGAATGTCTCTAACATGGTGAGAGCGTAGATAATCATCAGCAGAAAAACCTAAAATATTTCCATTATCCAAAGCTACTTTTACATTAATTGCATCAGGATACACTCTAACATCATTTTCGTTTGTAACAAAGGTAAATACTCCAATATTATCGTACTGCGTGCTTTCAAACAGATCTAAATTTTCGAAACCCGTATCTTTTAAGAATTGAATCGCTTTCGTACTTGCATCATTTAGACTTAGTTTTTGTTCTTTCACATCACGAGAGTAGATAAACCAAATGGGATAACCACCTTTTTTCGTGACATCCATACTTGCTTCTTCATTGGTTCCCTTCTTTTGTACAGAAACGCTATAAAAACCAGTACTTGCCCCTTTTCCACTTTCTGTAACCTTAACAGCCACATCATTTCCAAAGGCTGCATATTTTTTTGCGATTTGGACCGCCTCTTCTTCTTTTACTTGTTTGCCTTGCAAGAATTTAAACTCGTTGTCTTCTTTTTGACTTAAAGACACAAAGGCAGGTCCAAAATCTGTGTCTCCATATCCTTCTACTGTTTTCTCAACGGTCTTAAAACCATCAATAATTGTATTATCTAAAGGCTCTTCTGATGATGCTAGAGCCAACTCCACATCCATCCAGCGTAAGTTATTTTCTAAAACCATATGCTGTACCTTTCGTAATTCTCCCTGAATTTCTGCAGACTGCTTATACAGGTCCTGTAACGATTGGTACTCTTTATCGGTTAGTGGCTCTTTCTCTAAATCTCTAATGGCGGTACGATAACTAAAATCACCTATTTTCGCGAGAAACTCCTCCGTCTTGTTGAAAGGTAGAAGTGTTAATGGAAGTTGCCCAACATCACTATGAGCATCAGATGTTATTTTCCAAACCTCTGCTAAAGAAGGCGATAATGATTCCCTTGAATTCATCGCTAATGTTGTTCCTATTTTATTATTCAGTAAATCTACCTGATAGCTTAGATCATGAAACGCTCTTTGATAGTTGTTCTCTGCATTAATGAGTACGGCATTTTTTTCACGATGCTCTTGATAGCCCCAAAAAGCCGTTCCTGCTACCCCGAGCACCAAAACACCTATTAAGATTGTTCTAATCAATTCGACCTCACCCCTATTTACAGAATATATGCTTTCCGATGCGCTTAATTTGTGGCCTAGACCAAATCCATCCACTTGTCGCCGTGTCAGGGTTAAAATAATAGATGGCATTACCAGTTGGGTCCCAACCATTCATTGCGTCTAGAACAGCTTTCTTTGCGTTCTCATTTGGGGTTAACCAAATCTGGCCATCCGCAACGGCAGTAAACGCTCTTGGCTCAAAAATAACCCCTGAAACCGTATTTGGAAATGTAGCACTTTGTACCCTGTTTAATATGACAGCTGCCACCGCCACTTGACCAATATAAGGTTCACCTCTCGCTTCTCCATACACAGCGTTTGCCATTAGCTGAATATCATTCTGTGAAAACCCACTTGGTACATTAGCTGCTGTAGGTTTTTTTGGTGGAGTTGCAGCTGTTGCTTTCGGGCCAGTTTGATTCCCAGCATTCGCTTGTGGTGCCGCAGGTTTTTTTGCTGTCGTATTATTATTTTGAGGCTTCTTTGCGGCTGTTGTATTCTGTTTCGGTTGTTGTGCAGTTGGTTTTTTCGCTTGAGTTTTTGCCGTTGGTTTTTGTTCTTGAGTTTTTGCAGTTGGTTTTTTTGCTGTTGCCGTTCCTTGATTGTTATTCGGCTGTGCCTTATTTACTTTTGGGTCTGGCTTCTTTTGCTTTGCTAAATCTACTCCACCATAATGAGTAAATTTGTTTCCCTTATTAATTTGTTCCTTTACAAATTGCTCATTGTACTTTGTTGCCTTTGCTAATTTCTGCTTTGTTGTTGGTCCAGCAAGTCCATCGATTGGCAATCCAAATTCGTACTGAAAGTTTCTTAGAGCCCAATACGTCTTCCATCCAAATACACCGTCAATTTTTCCATTATAATATCCGATATACTGAAGACGTGATTGAAGTTCGATAACATCTTCACCTACTGCCCCTTGTTGAATTACTTGATTGGTGAAGGCGTCAACCTGATCCACCTTTGTGGTAAAGGGGATAATCACTTGAGTTAAAAATAAGATTGTAGCTACTTTCATTAATAAAATTTTTTTGTTCATCGTTTGCAACCCCCAGATGTAAATCTTATTAACATTAATCCTATTTTTTGTAGAGGTTGGTTTTTTATGCAAAAAAGCTAGCAGAAACTTCTTTAACAAGAATTTAGGACAAAACAAAACCCCTTTCAATTTTAAAATTGAAGGGGGTTCTGAATTTGTATATCATCATTCGATGCCTTTATTCCGCTCAAGTGCCTCGCACTCTTCACTTTACGGAGAGCCAGCCACCATAAAAAAATCATAAATGGTAAAATAAAAAGCAACCAATACTCAAATGACATTAGTATATAATCGTAAATACCATGAAAAAATACTGGAAGAAGCAGTGAAAAAAGGAGCCATTTTCCTTTTTTATCTTTCGTGAATTTTCCTTTTCCTAAATAGTAACCCATTAATACACCAAAAAGCGCATGACTTGAAACAGGTAATAGCGCTCGACCTATAGCATGTTCAACCCCATTTGCCACCAAATATAATATATTTTCACTTGTTGCGAACCCTAGTGCTACTGAGGTACCATACACAATTCCATCGTATGGCTCGTCAAATTCAACATGTTGATAAATAGCATAAAAAAGTATGAACCACTTAAAAAATTCTTCCAAAAAACCCGTTGTAAAGAAGGCGTTTAAAAAATCAGAAACAACCAAATGCTCTACTTCAATCACATATTGAATAAACATAATTGGAAATACAAGCAGTGCACCATATATAAATGTGCGAAAAACCACTGAGATTGGTTCTGAGCCGTACTCATCTCTTAAGTAGAAATAACTAAGAAGAGCTAAGCCAGGAGCTATCCCAGCAGAAAAAATCCCTAGCATTTGCTATCCTCTTTTCCATTCGTTTCTTCCATCGTACCATGAGTTCTTAAGAAAGAAAATCTATATTTTTAACGTTACGTGTAGACGAAGTAGCTTTCAAATAGGTATGATTTTAAGTGGATGACATAACAGGAGGTTCTTATGAAAAATCTACTTGTAATCCATACAGGTGGGACGATTGCCATGAGTGAAGATACGGAAACGGGAGCGGTAAAACCGGGCGAAAAAAATCCAATTGTCGATAAAACAAAGGAGCTTTTGTCCGTTGCGAATTTAATCATTGAGGAGCCTTTCCAGCTGCCCTCACCCCATATTACAGCAAAAGAAATGCTGCAACTAAAAGATATTATTGAATCTTATTTAAAGGAAGATAAAATAAACGGAGTTGTGATTACACATGGTACAGATACATTGGAGGAAACTGCCTATTTCTTAGATTTAACGATTCGGTCAAGCATACCGATTGTACTGACAGGGGCAATGAGATCAAGTAATGAAATTGGTTCAGACGGTCTTTATAATTTACTTTCTGCTTTAAAAGTAGCAAACAGTGATGAAGCCGTTGGAAATGGCGTTCTAGTTGTGTTAAATGATGAAATACATACAGCAGTAAATGTAACGAAGACACATACAAGCAATGTATCTACCTTTCAAAGTCCGCAGTATGGACCGATAGGGACAGTGACAAAAAGAGGAGTTTTCTTTCACCACTCACCAAGAAAAAAAGAAATATATCATATAGATAAAATTTCCAAACGGGTGGTACTAATTAAAGCCCATGCCGGAATGGATTCCTCCCTGCTTTATGCGATAAACGATTTACATTTTGACGGAGTTGTCATTGAAGCATTAGGACAAGGAAACCTACCTCCAGCTTCTATTCCTGGTATTAAGCTTTTACTCGAAAACAAAATACCCGTTGTTTTTGTATCAAGATGCTTTAATGGCCTAGCGGAAGATGTGTATAGCTATGAAGGCGGTGGGAAACAGTTTAAGGATTTAGGCGTTATTTTCTCTAAGGGTCTGAATGGGCAGAAGGCTAGAATAAAATTGATGATTGCTCTAGAATCAACTAGTCATATAACCAAATTGGATCGCATGTTTCAATAAAAATACCGGGCTTAAATGCCCGGTATTTCTTACGATTTTTTATTAGCTATCGATTGAGCGATTTGCTCTCCATGAAAGCGGCCGTTTTCAATAAAAATTTCATTCGCATTGTTTCCAGCCGCCAATACACCTGCAATATAAATGCCGTCAATATTGCTTTCCATCGTCTCTCCATCATACCTTGGTCTTCCAGTCTCTCTGTCAATTTCTATACCCATCTGAGCAAGAAAGCCATGATCTGGATGATAACCAGTCATAGCAAAAACAAAGTCGTTTTTTATACTAAACTCTTTGCCATGTTTGACATAAGTTACTTTGTCAGCTTCGATTTCCTTTAATTCTGCTTCAAATTCCATCTTTACGACACCATTTCGAACGAGCGAATCAAATTCAGGAAGAATCCACGGTTTAATAGAAGGAGAATATTCTTTCCCACGGTAAATGACAGTTACTCTTGCACCTGCTTTTACAAGCTCAATCGTAGCGTCAACGCTTGAGTTCTTCCCTCCGACGACAACAATATCCTGATCGAAATAAGGATGAGCTTCCTTAAAATAATGAGATACCTTTGGTAAATCCTCACCTGGAATTCCCATTATATTTGGATGATCATAATAACCGGTTGCTACAATCACATACTTTGCAGTGTACTCCTTTATATCTGTGCGAACGATAAACTCATTCGCTTCTTTTTTCACACTTGTTACTTTTTCAAAAGGTTGAACCCGTAATCCTTTTCTTTTTACTACTTCGCGGTAATAAACCAATGCTTGATTCCTTCTTGGTTTGTATTCTTCTGTTAAAAAAGGAACTTCACCAATTTCTAATTTCTCACTCGTACTAAAAAAAGTTTGGTGTGTAGGATAATGATAAATTGCATTCACTATATTTCCTTTTTCAATAACCAGGGGATTTATTCCAATTTTTTTCAATGCGATGGCCGCTGATAAGCCACACGGCCCTCCACCAATAATAATTGCATCTTCTATTTGCATCGCTCTCTCTCCTAAACAAAAAATCTCCATCATTATATGATAGGAGATTTTTTCTTGCTTTTCAAATATAAATCATTAAATCCAACCTCTAAATCTTGATGCTTCGGCCATTTTCCTTACACCGACCATATATGCGGCTAAGCGCATATCTACTCGTCTGGTTTGTGCAGTATCATATATATTATTAAAGGATTTACACATAACCTTTTCTAATTTTTCTTCCACTTCTTCTTCCGTCCAGTAATACCCTTGATTATTTTGAACCCACTCAAAATAAGAAACGGTAACTCCACCCGCAGAGGCAAGCACATCAGGTACAAGTAAAATCCCTCGGTCCGTTAAAATCTTAGTTGCTTCGAGGGTCGTTGGACCATTTGCTGCTTCAACAACAATCTTTGCGCGAATATTATGGGCGTTATCTTCAGTGATTTGATTCTCAATTGCTGCAGGAACCAAGATGTCACATTCTAATTCAAGCAACTCTTTATTAGAGATTGTATTATTAAAAAGCTTCGTAACTGTTCCAAAGCTATCACGTCTATCCAACAAATAATCTATATCCAATCCATTTGGATCATGTAATGCTCCATAAGCATCGGAGATACCCACTACTTTTGCACCTGCGTCATGCATAAACTTTGATAGATAGCTGCCCGCGTTTCCAAACCCTTGGACAACCACGCGCGCACCTTCAATATTAATACCCTTCTTCGCAGCTGCTTCTCTTATACAAATGGTTACACCTTTTGCTGTTGCCGACTCCCTGCCATGTGAACCACCTAATACGAGTGGTTTTCCAGTTATAAACCCTGGAGAATTAAATTCATCTATTCGACTATATTCATCCATCATCCAAGCCATAATTTGTGAATTTGTAAACACATCTGGCGCCGGAATATCTTTGGTTGGTCCAACAATTTGACTTATTGCTCTAACGTAACCACGACTTAATCGTTCAAGTTCACGAAATGACATATCACGAGGGTCACACACAATGCCCCCCTTACCTCCACCATATGGTAAGTCAACGATTCCACATTTTAAGCTCATCCAAATAGAAAGCGCCTTTACTTCCTTTTCTGTTACACCAGGATGGAAACGAATTCCTCCTTTTGTAGGTCCAACAGCATCATTGTGTTGTGCACGATACCCTGTAAATATCTTTACTGACCCATCGTCCATCCTTACTGGGATTTTTACTGTTAACATTCTCATTGGTTCTTTTAATAGTTCATATACTTCTTCAGGGTAGCCAAGCTTTTCTAATGCACTGTGAATAACAGTTTGAGTCGATCTTAGCACATCAAGCTTTTCTTCATCGTTTATGTTTGTAGTCCCTTTTTCGGCCACTATTTTACCCTCCTAAAATCACTAACAATGTTGTCCCATTCATGACATAGTATACACTTTTGGGTAATTTATGCAATAATAAATGAAAATTTTTTGACATTTTTACGATATTTATTGAAAACGCTGTCATTGTTGTTGTTTAGGGAATTTTCTGTATTTTTCATCTTTCCCTTACTTGCCTTTCAAAGGGCTTTCTCCTTTTATTTGAATACTATTTAGTAGTGTCTGTTGTTCGCCGTAAGATATTCTTTTAGAAAAAAACGGCAAAGACAGTCCATTACTTAAAGTAATGGACAATTGTCTCAACCGCTTTCTGATCAATCACTGTTTTCCCATACTCTTTTATACGATGAATACTTTCAAGAGTAGGGTTTGAGTATTCAGATAGAACAACTGCCACTAACATTAAGTTACAGTCTTCTACATTTTCTATACAAAAATAATACCTGTCCTCCATTACATATAAGCTTCCCCCAGTAAAGCCGAGTACTTTGAGCTGATGGGACACTTGAATGACATATTCAAAATTGGTAAATTCATAAATGAGGTCCTGCTTTTCCTTAACACTTACCTGTAAATCATAGAAGGAATCCATTAAGGAGCTGTCTTCTTCTTCCTCATCCATCGTGACAATCATGACCATTCCCTGAGTATGCATCGTAAAGATTTCTACCGCAACCGTTCCTTGTATATCCACATCAAATTGTTCACTTGCTTCTTCAAGCATTTCATGGAACAATTGATGCCATTTTAATGAATCTTTCCATATATCCTCTTTTGTTAATCCTCTTTCAGATAAATCATCAATAGTTAAAAAAATTTTTATTTTATTATACGTTAATCGTTCTAAGCGCATTATAAAGCCCCCTGCTGTGAACAACTGTTTGTTTAGTGTATGATATTCTTGCAGGAAGGTGAATTGTCTAATTGATATTCCTTCTTACATTCTAGTTTTTAACCAACTTTCCCACTCATTTCGTGAGGTACCTAAAATGTGTTCATGATATTTGAGTTTTTCTTTTTCAGAAATGGTATCAAACGCAAAGCCGCCTAATCCAATATGTATGTACTCATAGCTCTTCACCAAGTTCTCTGTGAGTTGAAGTGTTGCGCTAACATTATCCTTCATTGTACAGGAAAAGAAGATAAATTTTGGCTTCACAATCTTAATAACCTCATCTATATCTTTTTCAGCTATACTTGCCCCCAAATAAATGACCTCAAATCCTCTACGTCTTAAGAATAACGTAAAAATTAGCAGGCCAAGCTCATGCCACTCTCCTGGTCCACAAACTGCAATCGCCTTTGGCATCATTGGATTTTGCGGAAAGGAGTGCAAAATCATCCCTATTCTTGATCGGAGAATAGAAGAGGCAAAGTGTTCATGTGCAGTGGTGATTTTAGAATTTTCCCATAAATCACCAATTTTTACAAGTAATGTACCCAAAATATCTACTAATACCTTATCCACTGTAAAAAAGCTAAATGCTTGATTAATGATGTCATGTGCTGTTTTTTCGTCAAAGACAAGTAGTGATTGAAGTAACTTGTCCGCCATAGCAATTGATTGGTCAACACCTGTTTGAACAAGCAAGAGACCTTCTTTTTCTTCAAGTTCATTATTTTCAAGTAACGAAACAGCTTGACTTATCGTAAATCCTTTATTCACTTTATCTTGAAGCCATCTTAATATTCTTACATGTTCTTCCGTGTAAAGACGATGTCCCGATTCGTTTCTTTTTGGGGCTACCATCTGATAACGCCTTTCCCATGCTCGTAGCGTTCCTGCTTGAATTCCTAACATTTTTGAGACCGCTTTTATATTATATTTTCCATCTTCTGTCTCCATTGTCTTTCCTCCGTATAACTCGTAGCATACTCACATTATACAGTTCATATAAAAAATGTGTAAACTTTGTATAGGCTGATACTTACACTTGATCTTTATTAGAAATGGAAATGAAGTGCGTTTCAGCTCTTGCGCCTAGCCTTAGTGGCATAGCAGTCGTTCCATAGCCATTACTTACAAGAAGTGAGGTGTTTTCTAACTGTTGAAATCCCCCTACCTCATACGGTCCGAATCCAAATATTCTAATTTGTCCTCCATGAGTATGACCACTCAACACTAACGAAATTCGGTCTTGTGCCTGTATCTTTTCCGTAATTCTAGGATTATGGCTGACGAGTATACGAAAACCCTCCTCTTGGGCATCCTGAAGTGCTAAGTCCAACCGATCTCTCTTTAATTGAAGATCATCAACTCCAAGTAGGACCATCATTTCTCCTGCTTCTGATTCAAAGGAAACCGCTGTATTATCTAAAATCTTCACTCCGTTATCAAGAAGCAAAGCATCCAGCTCATGATAATCGACCTCATAATCATTATTTCCCCAAACAAAATACAATGGTCCCAACTGCTTGAGAAGGGTAAGATTGTGTCTAACCTTTTGAAAATCGACTCCTTTTTCAAGAAGGTCACCACCAATGATTACTAAGTCTACCTGTCCTTTTGCTTTTACATCCTGTATTATTTTGTCAGAGACTTGGCGCTTATGAATATCCGATATAAAAAAGAGCTTTAGTTCACCAAAGCTCTTAGGAAACTCTGAAAAAGTAAAATGATGGGTTTGAACTTTATTTCGAAATGCCTCTTTGTACATAAAAATAAGGAGCGAGAATGCCACTATAACTAACGCATAAAATAAGAACTCCATATATCCTCCTCTTTATTTTATTCTTTACTTTCTCGAAGAAGCTCGTAATCTAATGAAATCATACCATAAAGCAATGAGAAACTAAAAAAAGCAACAGCTGGCCATAGAGAGACCATTGCTAGTAAATAAAAACTTAAACACACCAAAAATAATAAAAGAAACTCAAGTTTTAATAGCTTTCCCCTCAACCTGCTTACAACCATCATTTCAACGCCGTTCTTAATTAAGTCAGCATTTATTAAAAACCCAATAAAAAACGCTAAAATAGAAGCAAGAAAAGGAACAGGACTTAATACCACCTCTACAATAATATCTGATAAGTTATTTGGAAAATGGATAGGTATCCATACAATAAATAATAATCCACATATATATCCGAAGAAAAGTTTCAACAGTTTTTTCACATACACAAAAATCCCTCCCATAAACAATGTATGAGAGGAATCAATCTTGTTACACATTTATCTAATAATTAGTCTTCATGTATGTGTAGAATCCGAAAACCAAAATCCTTTAGATCTAACAATAAATTCTAAAAGATTTCATTTCCTTCCAAAAAGCGATCTTGATGTGTTGCAATTTGTGAGACAGTAGTATTTGTTAAATACTCATCCTTTGTTTGCTGGCTTTTAAAATAATTTTCATAAATGCTGTATCTTGTAACTGTTCCTACATAAGTTGGTCCATCTAACACGGGCAACCCATCAATTTGTTCTTCCTCAAGTTTAGTAAGCGCACTTAACAAAGTGTCTTGATGAGAAACAACATGACACTGATGCTTTGGAATCATAATACTTTTTACGAACATGTCAATCACCTCAGGAAAGAGTAAATGTCTTCCATATTTTATTCGTCATTAAGGGTAAAAAATCCTTTTTCATCAAATCCTATTTACTTTCATGATAAAGGTTTATGTCAAAGTTTTTCTTCATCATTTCAAATACTTTGTGACGGTTTTTCCACTCATCTTCTTTTTTCCAAAGGTCCTTACTTTTGTCAATGATTTCACATCGAAGTGCATGATATTCCTTTTCGGCTTTCTCACGCTTTTCTCGAAGTAAATTCATAAATCCATATAATCCAACAATGATGACAAGGACATAAAGATTACTTGATTGATTAACAAATTGTGAAAACATGGATGCAAAAGAATACGAGTACGGAGTCAGTACTACTTTATAAAGATAGTAAAAATAAAAAAAACAGAGAAAAATGGTCGTCCACATCACAAGTAAATGGCGAAGCTTTAATTTATCAAACTTCCTTTTTTTATCTATTACTTTTTGTAACATTTGCCTAGTTGCTTGGTCCGTTCGATCGTCCAATAATAAGATTTCCGATTCCATTATTCTACCCTCCCCCTATCAAATAAATATGAACTTGTCCGACGTTTTATGATGATTCAAAAAAAAGAGCTAAGCCATTTGTATGGCCCAGCTCAGGTTACTTACTTAGCGGTATGGTTAAGGTTTGTCCAACTGTTATTTCGTTTGATGGTAATGAATTTGCCTTCTTAATAATATCAATACCAGACTGTGATTTATAGTACTTCATAGCCAGTCTAAATATGGTTTCTCCTCGCTGAACTTTATGGTAAACAACTGTTTGATCTACAGGCTCTGCTTTTGTGTTTGAATTAGTTGAGCTTTCTGGAGTAATCGTTGTTTCTTGGACAGTTTCGATACTATTGGCCCGTTCCGCATTTGCAGATTCTTCAACA
Source organism: Robertmurraya beringensis (assembly GCF_042433785.1). NCBI lineage: Bacteria > Bacillati > Bacillota > Bacilli > Caryophanales > Bacillaceae > Robertmurraya > Robertmurraya beringensis. The sequence goes on from NZ_JBHLUU010000124.1 coordinate 44,759, forward strand.
GCACTTGCTTCTGCTCCTCCATTCTCGTCCGCCACTGCTTCTTCTGTTACCGTATTTTCTTCCTCTACCTCTTCGGCAATATCCTCTTCTGCATCCGTATAATAAACAGCTTCTGCTCCCTTACTTTCTTCAACCGTCGAACTAACCGATGATTTCTGTGACTCGTTATATGTGTAAATACTAAAAATCACGATTGGAAGTAAGATAAAAAACATACCTAGCAAGCGAATAAGGGGATACTTTACTTTTATTTTTGTCTTTTTTTTCAATTGTTTCTGTTTATGAACTCGACTCCTTGGTGGAAGCTTTTCATTTGAAAGGGTAGTATTTCCATCCTTTGGCGAATCTACTTTTTGATCAACATCCTTCATCCTTTTACGAAGTTTTTCTGCTTGATCTCTAATAGGCTCTTCTTTATTCATTTCTTTCACGTTCCTCTCTTATCCTCTCTTTTCTTTTGATAATAAATCCCAATAACGTATCAATAACAAAATGCATCGCAATAGTCACCAGGAGATTTCCTGTCCACTCGTATATAACCCCAATTAAGAAACTGAGGAGAGTGATATTCAAAAAGAGAAACCAATTAAATAGATAACGATAATGGATTAAAGCAAAAATAACGCTAGATACAATCAATCCAAAATGAGTTTGTATGACCCCTCGAAATAGAATTTCTTCACAAGTAGCTACAATTGCTGCAATAAAGAGAATTTCCCACCATTTTCTCTTCGAAAACAATTTTTCATTCAACCCTCCATCGTCATAATAAGAGGAAGGAAGAAATTTCATAAACATTGCATCTATACAAACGATAAGTAATCCTGCAGGAACCCCTACCCACCAGATAAAAGGGTCGTTCCAGTCAAAGAGTTCGAGAAAGGACTTCAGACTGTCAAATAATAAACTCCCAATAATTACGGAAAGAACCACGAGTATGACTTGTGTCAAGTAGAGGTGTTTTAACAATTCCTTATCTGATAATTCATCAATCAATTCTTCATATTTACTTTTCATAACTAGTCCCACTCTTCGTAAGTAAGCCCCTCAAATATTCCTTCCACTGAAAAGGCGTAAACTCTACTTCATCTGAACACTTGGTTTTGTATCGATCGTAAACAATTCCACACACATGACAACAATCGTCTACGGTGCCGTGGGAAACTTCTCCAAAGTAAGAAAGAACCCCTTTACGTTTACACTCCTTCGACTGAATCCAGTTCAAAATCTCCACTATCTTTTTTCTTTTATGCTTTTTTCTAGTGTTAACATACTCTATAAACCGTTCTTTCTCTATTATTAAATCCATACTGTTCGTTAGACTACGGAGAAAATCCCTTGTTAATCTCCAAGATGTTTCTGTAAATCCCCCCATCTGTTGAATGGATTCCTCCATTTCTTCCCACTCATAAAGCAGCTGATCTCCAAAATGTCGAAACAACCAACTTATTTGATATTCTGTAGGAAGCTCTCCTTCTGCTAACTGGTAAGGAAGCTGCTCATCATGGGGAGAATACAAAAGAATAGATATACTATTCTCCCCATCCCTTCCAGCTCTTCCGATTTCCTGTAAGTAAGACTCTAACTGCAAGGGCATATGAAAATGGATTACAAATCTCACATTTTCTTTATTGATTCCCATTCCAAAAGCGCTAGTTGCACAAATCACATCAAGCTGCCCTTTAATAAATTGCTGTTGAATCAGTATTCTACTTTCCTGGTCAAGCCCACCGTGGTATGCCATTGCTCTTGGAACCCCACTGTCCCGAAGAATAACGGCTACTTCTTCAGCTAATTTTTTACTAGAAAAATAGATAATTCCTGGACCTTGTAAAAAAGATACCCATTCCAACAGCCTATCAAGCTTTTCTTTTGTATCGTAGACATAGTCTACGACCATTTTAATGTTGGGACGGTCTACGGAGGACACAAACTCCTCCCACTTGTCTAACTTTAATGTTCGGACAATATCGGACCGAACCTCTTGATCTGCTGTGGCTGTCAAAGCAATCGTTTGCGGACTACCAAGAGATTCTCGAACGTCACCTAGCTTTAAATAATCAGGCCTAAAATCATAGCCCCACTGCGAAATACAATGTGCCTCATCTACCACAAATAAGCTGATGACTAGCTTTTTTAGCTTTGTAACTACGAACTCATTCATTAGCATTTCAGGTGAAATATAAATAAACTTATACGTATGCAATCGACCAAACACACGGCCTCTTGTCTCACGGTCTAGAAAAGAATTTATTGCTACTACCCGTTTTTCACCTCGTGACATCATCTGTTCAACTTGGTCCTGCATCAATGAAAGCAATGGAGTAACTACTACCACTACACCTTCCATTAGATAAGCTGGTAGTTGATAACAAAGTGATTTACCTGTTCCAGTTGGGAGCATTGCAAGGACATTCTTTCCATTTAACAATGCTTCGACAATCTCTTTTTGGCCCATTTTAAATTGGTTGTAGCCAAAATGGGTCTTTAATTCATATTCTAGCATCATAATAGGTCACCAAATTTCGCAATCACTAATCGAATTTGAAAATAATCTACATCTATTATTTCTCGGATTTTCCTCAACTGCTTGGATGAGGCTTTTTGAATCGCCTCTTTTATCCTTTCCTGAAGTGGCACTTCAACAAATCGGTCAATATTAAATCCGTTCACGAAAAGGGCAATCTCAACGATATGATCTTGAATTGTACTTTCTTTTAATTTTCTTATTCGGCCGATTTCTACAATCCCTTTTCCTTTCTTTATTAATTCGAATGTTTTTTTGGCAGAAGCTGTTAACTGCTGAAACTCATCAGTCACTGCCATTCTAGCTAATAATGGATAGGCAGAAGGATTTTCTTCGATTGAACTCATTAAAAAATGAAGCAATGCTTGAAATTGAAATCGATAGTTATTCTCTTCGATACCAAGCATTTCGATGGTTTGCATTTCCGTTAAACCAATTGACTCAAACCCGGACAATCTTGCAACTAATACGCTTGGGTCAATCTTCAGTTCTGAAGACTCCAATAAAGCCTGTAATTCCCTTAACAACTCATGAGGAAAGTTCTTGCTGTTTCCTTCCGATGTTGCGAACAAATGCTTAATCCAATTTTGAGTATCTTTATTTTTCTGAACAGGTATATAGCTTGTTTGATTATTGATTTGATTAGAGCATACTTGAATAAGTAAAGATAATCTTTCCCAAAATTGTAGACAATTGTGATACCTTCCTCCTTGCAAGTTTTTCAAGAATGGGTACATTGAATACAATTCATGAATCAAAAGTTGTCCACTTTCGCTAATGCCAACCTGCTGATCGCCAGAAATATATATAAATTCATGTTTTATTAGTTTGCTTATAATGCTCTCATATTGCTCTCTTGTTAAATGATGTGCTGTATGAAAAAAGGAATCCAATTGAAAAAGATGTGAGTCCTGTATGGTTTGAGATGATTTTTTCCCATTTAATAAGTGAAACACGCTTGAGCTGCTTCGTTCTTTACCAAGTTTTGATAAACAATATAGAACGACGTGTTCAAGAATATTTATCAATTTACCTCACCTTCGATACTTAGGTTTTTTTGTATTTTTATGTCTATTATTGTAGCATGAAATGAGTCGCATTTAATGAATAAAAAATGCCATTAATGTCCAAACCCTTATATGATAAGCATTCTCAATACTTTTTCTATTGAAATGTTGACCATTCAGTTTTACAATAAGATATGAGGGATGCATTCCTAGTGAATTTGGGAATGATAAAGAATACTTGTTTAATTTTTTGGGAGGTATTTTACATGGCAAAATACACAATTGTAGACAAAGAAACTTGCATTGCATGTGGTGCTTGCGGAGCAGCTGCACCTGACATTTACGATTACGATGATGAAGGCATTGCATTCGTTACTCTTGACGATAACCAAGGTATCGTTGAAATTCCAGACGTACTATTAGACGATATGATGGATGCTTTCGAAGGTTGCCCAACAGATTCTATTAAAGTGGCTGATGAAGCATTTGATGGAGACGCACTTAAGTTCGAATAGTAAATAAGTAAAAGCAACGGCTTCGCCGTTGCTTTTTTTTGTGTGACTATACAGCTCTACTTTGCACTTTTTGTTTGTTCATCCATGTTCCCATTCTTGCAAATAAAAGCATAAAAATAACTGATATTAAAATCCCCTTAACAAGGTTAAAAGGAAGTATTGCCGTAACAATCATTTGCCTTGTTTCTTCTCCTGACATAGCAGGTGTATTTAAGAAGAATGTATAAGCAGGCAAAATAATGTAATAGTTAAGCACACTCATTAGAACTGCCATAGATATTGTACCCACAACTAAGCCAAATGTCATACCTTTTGAGGATTTCACTTTCTGATAAATGTAGTATGTTGGCAATATAAATAGGATACCCGCAACAAAATTTGCCACGTGGCCAACAGGAACTCCTGTTGCACTTCCAGTTAAAAAATAATCAAGTACGTTTTTTAGAAGTTCAATTAATATTCCAGCTACAGGTCCGAGTATTAAAGCACCAATTAAAGCTGGGACATCACTAAAATCCACCATTAAAAACTGCGGAAAAGGTGGAAGTGGAAAATTAAGAAGCATTAATACATACGAGATGCTACTTAACATTCCAATCAATACAAGTGTTCTTACGTTAAAACTTTTCATTTCCCTCTCTCCTTTTTTTAGGATCCATCTCACCTAAAGAAGAAAGGTTCAGCATCACGTACCTCATTAAAAAAACCCCAAGCGATTCGCTTGAGGGAGTTTGATTAGAAGTCACGCTTAATAAACGTTCAAAACTCTCCTTTTTGAACGTCTGCAGAACCTCCATCTTCTCCCATCCAGACTTTACTGTCGGCTTTGGAATCGCACCAAATCCTGCCCAAAAACCAGGCTCGCGGGCTTAGAGTGTTACACTCATTACCGCCGGTCGGGAATCACACCCTGCCCCGAAGATAGACCAATATTATATTTTCCACATCATTATAGCTTAGTTCGTATTTTTTGTGAAGAAGTTTGCATTCTGAGTGAATTATTTTTTGTCCTTCTTTTGTATTTGTGTTAAATTATTAAAGTATATATACATACGAAATTGATTAATTTTAAAGGAGATAATCATGGAAAAAGTTCTTATTTTTGGTCATAAAAATCCTGATACTGACACAATTTGCTCAGCGATCGCTTATGCAGAATTAAAAAAAGCTCTTGGTATGGATGTGGAAGCCGTTCGATTAGGAGAAGTGAGCGGTGAAACACAATTTGCTCTTGATACATTCAAAGCAGAAGCTCCAAGACTCGTTGAAACAGTTGCTGGTGAAGTCAACAGCGTTATCTTAGTTGACCACAACGAAAGACAACAAAGTGTAAGTGATATTGATCAAGTTCGTGTTATAGAAGTCATTGACCATCACCGTATTGCAAATTTTGAAACGAGTGACCCACTATACTACCGCTGTGAGCCTGTTGGTTGTACGGCAACTATTCTAAACAAGCTTTATAAAGAAAATGATGTTCAAATTCGCCCAGAGATTGCTGGTCTCATGCTTTCTGCCATTATCTCTGATTCATTATTATTCAAGTCCCCTACATGTACAGCTGAAGATGTAGCAGCAGCAAAAGAATTAGCTGAAATTGCTAGTGTAGATGCAGAAAGTTATGGATTGGACATGCTAAAGGCTGGCGCAGATTTAAGCGACAAATCCATTCAGCAATTGGTATCCCTTGACGCAAAGGAATTCCAAATGGGAGCTAGTAAAGTAGAAATTGCACAAGTGAATGCAGTAGATATTAACGATGTATATTCAAGACAAGCTGAATTAGAAGAAACATTATCAAACATCATTTCAGAAAAAGGTCTAGACCTGTTCTTATTTGTTGTAACAGATATCTTAACAAACGATTCAACAGCTCTTGCATTAGGAAATGCCCGTTCAGCTGTAGAAGAAGCATACGGTGTAACCTTAGAGAATAACAAAGCCGTGTTAAAAGGTGTAGTTTCACGTAAAAAACAAATCGTACCAGTCCTTACAGATCTATTCAATTCAAAAATGTAGTATTTTTAGCGCAAACTTTGAAAGTTTGCGCTTTTTGTTAAAAAATTTAACAAAATCGTGACTTTAAAGCATTAAAGCGTTTACATTATTTGTTCTGAACGTTTTAGTCCATTGACAGATAAATGTTCGTTTTGTAAAATAATCAGAAAATTGATAATTGGGTAGGTGTTTTGAATGTTTCAAATTTTAGTAGCCGATGCAATAAATGAGGAAGGTCTTTCTCCCTTATTAGATTTTAACGAAGGCACATTAATTCAAAAAAAAATTAATGATCCAGAAGTAGAATTAGAAAAAATTGATGCGCTTTTAGTTCGAAGCGCTACAACTGTTACTGAAGATCTGCTCGAAAAAATGCCTCAATTGAAAATTATCGCACGTGCTGGTGTTGGTGTCGACAACATCGACGTAAATGCGGCTACGAAACGAGGAATCATTGTCGTCAATGCTCCAGATGGTAATACGATTTCTACAGCTGAGCATACTTTTGCCATGATGGCATCCTTAATGAGAAATATTCCACAAGCCCATCAGTCGGTTAAAAATCTTGAGTGGAAACGAAATGCCTTTATCGGAACTGAACTTTATGGAAAGACTCTCGGAATCGTTGGTATGGGTCGTATTGGTTCTGAATTAGCTAAAAGAGCAAAAGTGTTCGGCATGAATGTAAAAGTATACGATCCTTTCTTAACCAAGGAGCGTGCATTAAAGCTAGGTGTTTCTCATGGTAGTTTGGAAGAAGTATTAGCAGAAGCAGATATTATCACAGTACACACACCATTAACACCAGAAACTAAAGGACTTATTAACGAAGAAACATTAAGTCAAACGAAAAAAGGTGTATACTTTCTTAACTGTGCCCGCGGGGGAATTATCGATGAACTCGCTCTAGCGAAGTTCGTTGGCAATGGGCATGTAGCCGGAGCTGCTATCGATGTATTTGAAGTAGAACCACCTGGAGAACATCCGTTATTTAAATATGATAATGTAATCGTCACACCACACTTAGGTGCGTCCACAAAGGAAGCCCAGCTTAATGTTGCTACACAGGTAGCTAAAGAAGTTCGTATGTATTTTGAAGGCAAGCCAGTCCAAAACTCTATTAACCTACCAGCAATGTCTAAAGATATTTTTGAAAAGATCAAACCATTCCATCAGTTATCTAAGCAAATCGGATCCATTTTATCACAGTGCATGAAACAAGGAGTAAATGAAATCTCTATTACTTACTCTGGCACCGTAACAGATCTTGAAACATCTTACTTAACAAAAGCCGTTCTTTCTGGATTCTTTAAAAATAGAATAGATGTGAACGTCAATGAAGTAAATGCCTTACTAGCTGCCAAAGAAAGAGGCATTACCGTTGGTGAAAAAATATCAACGAATACTTTTGGTTATGCAAATAGCATCACAGTCACAGCTAAGGCAGAAAACCATCAGTTTACGGTAAGAGGTACCTTTATTGACCATTATGGGCCAAGAATTGTCTACTTAAATGACTTTGTAATCGACTTTTTACCTGAAGGAAATATGGTTTATATTCAACATATGGACCGCCCAGGTGTCGTTGGTAGAGTGGGTAAAATCCTTGGAGATCAAGAGGTAAATATAGCAACCATGCAAGTGGGAAGAAAGCAAGCAGGTGGAGAAGCTATCATGGTTCTATCATTTGATAAACCACTAGATGACAAACAGATGGCAACTCTAGCAGCTCTTGAAGATATAGTATCGATTAATCGAATCAATCTATAAAAAAAAGAGATCGGAGGGTTTTCCTCCGATCTTTTTCTTATCCTAGTGGAAGTATTTTACGCTCTCCTTTTGAGAACGTCATAATTTCTTTATATCCTACCTCTTTTGCAAGCACCAATGCCTGATCATAGTCAGCACCAACATGCTCTGGAAAATGGGCATCAGATGATAATACGATTGGTATCTTTTTATCGAAGCACATCTGCAATAATCGTTTGTCAGGATACAATTCACCGATAGGCTTACGTAAACCAGCTGTACTAATTTCTACACATGTTTTCGAGTTCGCTAGTGCTGTTGTCGCCTTATCATATTGCTCTAATAAAAACTCTTCTTCCTTCGGTATATATTTAAAAATTTTCACTAAATCCAAATGACCGACAATATCAAATAAATTTGACTCCGCTAATGTTACGACCTGTTGAAAGTAATTTCGATAGACTTCATGCAGATCACGCTTTTCCCATTCATGAATATATTCCTTTAAATCAATTCCAAAGTCATCTACCCAATGAATCGAACCAATTACGTAATCGAAATCATAGCTTTTAATAAAAGCTTCCATCTCCGCATGTTTTCCAGGAGTATAGTCCATTTCAATCGACATTTTTACATCGATCTCATGACTCCATGCCTCATGAAATAAATTCACATAGTCTTTCATGTCATAGTATCTACGTTCATTTACCCATGGATTTTGAAGAATATCTGCTGTTTGATAGAAATGATAAGCATGCTCAGAAATCCCAAATTGCCCGATTCCCTTGGCCTTTGCCTCATCTGTAAATTTCTTTAAATAATCTAACGTTAATGTCCCTGTCTCCAAATGATTATGATAATCTGTTAACATCCAACCAGCCTCTTTTAGAATTTTCTTTCTATTATATACCGATTCGAAGGCTGCCGCAATGACAATTCATATTATTCTAATTGCAATACTTGTCTTGGTATGATTATATCATTTTGTAACTGATTCACCTGTTTTAGCTGCTGCACAGACTTACCTGTTTTATGAGCAATGTGTTCAAGTGTATCTCCTTCTTGAACAACATATTTATTTGTATATGATTCGTCAATTGTTAGCGTTTGATTCGCAACTATCGTATCGCTAGTAAGATGGTTGGCAGACTTAATCGCATGAATACTTATATTGTATTTTTCTGCAATAGCCGATAGTGTTTCCCCCATTTTTACTGTATGAGTGATGTTTGATTCTACTTTTTCCGCAGACAACACAACGCTCTCCGATTCTTCTTTGGCAACATAAGTTTTTCCGTGTCCTTCATAGAGTCTCGTTTTTGCAACTGTCTCTAATACACTAGAGTCATCTTCCCTTTTTTGTACCACTACTTCTTGTCCCACTTTTATATCACCTAATGCTAGCACTGGATTAACAGCATTTCTCTTATCAACCGTCCACTCGTTAAGATGAACTTCAAAGTGCAAGTGAACACCAGAAGAGTCACCGGTGCTTCCCATTTCACCAAGCTGTTGACCTGCTGTTACCGTATCTCCAGCATTTACGAACCTTGCTTTTAAATGAGCATAAACCGTTTCAATATTATTTTGATGTTTCACGAATATTACATGTCCATATGAACCCGAATAGTAAGATTTAGTTACAACTCCACCGTCAACGGAGTAGATGGGTGTTCCTAGCGAAGATGCTATGTCGATTCCTTTGTGGCTCCCTTTTCTTGTTCCATATGTATCGGTGATCATTCCATCAGCCGGCCAAATCCAGTCAGCGGTCTCCTGACTAATATTCATACTTGCTTGAGAGTGTTTTCCTCCGAGAAATAGCAATGTGACACATAATGCCATTAAACCCGCAATCAAAAAACGTTTTATGTAGTCTCGCATTTTTTTCCTCCTTGTTATTGTACTCTCCTTTCTCACTCTATGACAGCCTGTCTAAAAAAAGACCTCTATCTAAAAAGTACAATTAAGGAAGCAGCCTCCTTTTATATATCCTCACTTTTAAAAAAGTGAGTGATTATTAAAAACACATTCGTTATTATTTGGACGAAGTGTTTTCTTTTATTCATGAAAGATAGAAAAAAAGATCAGCAACTTTGCTGATCTCCTCTTTTTTTAGTCGATAGATTGTTTATTTGCTGCGATTGGTACTTGGATTTCTTCTTGCAATGAAAATCGTCCAAGAGTATCAATCGGTGCATTACTAAATTTCACTTTTTCAAATCCAAAGCTCTGCGCCGTTAAAAGGATGGCTTCAATAGATTGTATGGTTTCAGGAGTATCCTCTATGTTTACCTCTTCGTTGAACGTGATGTTTACTCTATTATTGGTTTCTTCTATAGAAACTGAGGTGATTTGCTCAACCAATAGGGGCGCTTTTAGGTTATGTGTTTCTATATCTGTTTTCATTGCGTTATAAGCTTCTTCAATGGTAGAAAATGATTCTGTAAATGGAACAAGGTAAGGTTTTGTTGATTCATTATTTGGATAATATAAATAAAATGCGAGATTTGAGGTCTTTTCCACCAGTTTTTCAGTGATAAAATCGTGACCAGTTGACATACCTTTTTCTGTTTCATTCGTTGTAAAAATCGCTTTTTCTAGATTGAGGTTGAGTAGTAAATGCTGAATGGCATTTAAAAATGGTATACTAGCTGTTCCATTTTGATACGGATGGTCAGCCGCAACATTGACATTCAATGTACTGTCATTCGCATCTATTGAAAAGTCAGCCTCTAACGGATAATAATCATCTAGTCCCCACTCTTGTTCGTCCATACTTGCCATGACCTCTTCTATCTTAGCCAGTTGATCTACTTGGTCTGAAGATTCAATCAAGAAGCTAACTGGAATAATATTTTGAACTTGGCTGTCTGGAATAGCTAACGTAAAAACCTGCATGGCTCCTAAATCCTCTGCATATATGGCAGTTGTCGGGTCTTCCGTCGCTTGGAATGTAATATCATTCATTTCAGTCGAGTTTTCTTCGTTACCAACGTCCATTCTTGCTTCATTTTCGACAGTTGATTCTTCCTTTTTTAACGAAGTATTTTGTTCAGTTGCCGCTTCCTCTTGTGTGCTTTTATCTGCTGAATGATTGATACTTGCTCCATCAAATAAATTAAAGGAAAGAATGGCCATTAAAAATACTGCTGCTGCGGTTGCAAATGAGGGAATAATCCACGTTTTCCTCGGCCGTTCTTCTAGCTTTTTTGAAATATTCTCGTATATGTCATGAGGATCACGATGATCTTTAAGCTTTGGCATTTCTCGTAACCATTCTTCTAGTTGTTCATCACTTATCTTTTTCATCGATTCCCCTCCTTTTCTAAAAGTTGTTGCATTTCCTTTTTCAGAACTTTTAACGCACGGTGTTGAGTAGTTTTCACTTTACTTTCAGTCCAGTTTAAAGCTTCTGCGGTTTCGGCGATTGAAAGCTCTTGAATATACCTCATAATAATTACGATACGCTGGTCAATTGTACAATGATCTAAGCATTGGTAAATATACTGATATTCTTCCCTTTCCATCGCAATCTCTTCAGGAATGGGATTCATATCCTTCACTTGCTGAGTTGACCAATCAAATTTCTCAATGATTCGTTGCTTCCATCCTTTTTGCTTCCTGAATGAATCAATCGCTACATTTCTAGCGATAGAGAAAAGCCATGTCTTTTCACTACTTTTTCCTTCAAAGTTTTTATATGCCTTCAAAACTCTTATATATACCTCTTGAGCAAGATCTTCAGCTTGCTCTCGATTCTTCACCATATAAAACAAGAACTGAAATACGTCTTGATGATATTTCTCGTACAACTCGTCAAAAATCGAGTTCACCGGGTTCCCCTCCCCGTTCATCTAATTAGTCGATCTTTATGTATAAAAAGTTACACTTTAAATATATTATCTATCTAAATAAAAAGGAAGGATTTATTACATAAATCCTTCCCATCATACACAATATTCAATAAGACATGTTTCCCGTGAATCAAGAATATTCGGCATTCTTTAGCAAATTATCCAGTTATTCGAGGAATTTGAAAGCTAAATGTCGTACCATGGTTAAGTTTGCTTTGTACCGTTATATCACCTTTATGAGCTTGAATAATATTCCTTGCAATCGCCAATCCTAAACCGGTACCAGATCTGCCTCTTGTTCTTGCTTTATCTGCTTTATAAAAACGCTCGAACACAAATGGGAGATCTTCTTCGGAAATTCCAGAACCTGAATCACTTACTTCCACATGGAAATTTTGATCATCGATTTTTGCTATTACCTTAACCGCTCCACCTTCTGGTGTATGTCGAATTGCATTATCAATCAGATTCGTTAGAACCTGCTCAATACGGTCTGGATCAAATACAGTAGTGGAGAATTTTAGATCATGCTCGTAAAGTACCTCAATTTCTTTTTCCTTTGCCAGCCCTTGAAACTTACGTATAATCCTTTGAATATACGAGTCAATTTCAACGGGTTCATTGGTTAATTGGATATGTCCAGCCTCCATACGGGCAAGATCTAACAGTTCGTTCACAAGACGACCCATCCTTAGTGATTCATCGTAAATCACTCGTGCCATTTCTTTCTTTTCCTCTGTTGTCTCAGCAATATCATCTACGATTGCCTCGCTATAACCCTGAAGCATAGAAATAGGCGTTCGTAACTCATGAGATACATTCGCAATAAAATCTTTCCTTAGCTTGTCAAGCTGTCTCTCTTCTGTCATATCACGAACAACAGCCACTGCACCACGTATGAATGTATTGTTATAAAGTGGACTAACAATGACCACCCAATGACGACCTTGAACGGAAAATTCCCCTACTTGTTCCTGCTCCATGTCAACTGCCCATTGGAAAAGCTCCATGACATCATGTGGAACCGCTTCTGCCTGAACTGGTTTTCCTTCTTGTGTAAAATACCAGTGTTGCAAAAAGCGCTCAGCAGGGGGGTTTGTGATTAAAATTGTTCCATCCCTATTAAACGTAATAACTCCATCTGCCATACTACTTAATATGCTGGACAGTTGTTCTTTTTCCTGACTTAAGGCATTCATATTAAACTTTAATTGCCTTCCCATCTGGTTGAAAGCAGTTGCCAGCTCTCCAATTTCATCCCTGGTAAGAATAGGAACCTTCGTATCGAACTTTCCTCTTGCCGCCTCCACAACAGCCTCCCTCATTTTACGTAGTGGGGCTGTGATACGAGTTAATAAGAAGAAAGCAAAGATAGTGGTTAGGATGATCGCAATGCCAGCAGCTAAGAGGATAAACTTTGTTGTTGATTCAGTTGTTTCATGAAGGGCTTGTAATGATTGAAAAATATAAACAGCCCCGTCTTCTCCGTCAAGATTTGAAATCGGTACTCCAATAATTAAAATACTTGAGTCTCCTTGTGTTTCAGAAGAAGGAATCTCAACTATTTTTTTTGCCATTTTCTGCTGTTCTAATACTTTTGATAATTCTGTATCTTTTTGAAAGAAACTTACCGGCAGCTCTAAGGATTCGGGGATATCCGGAGAATAGAAGAATTCATCTTCACTTCTTATCACCATTGCCCCTGTAACGTCGTCAAGTAGCTCCCATGAAATTTGCAATCCAATCTCTAATTCCTGATCCTCTACAAAATGAGCCATATTAGAAGCAAGATTGGTCAAATTGCCCTCAGTTTCATTTATATGATAATTCTCAAAAAACTCTAGTAACAATACCGTTAAAATTAAAAGCACAAATGATACGAGTAGGAGTATAGTGAACCATAGCTTCCCAACAACACTACGCCAAAACATTATTCATTGACTACTTCGAACTTATAGCCAACACCCCATACAGTAACAATCATTCTAGCCGCTTGCTCAGATACTTTGTTTAACTTCTCTCGCAAACGTTTTACATGGGTGTCAACAGTTCGTAAGTCTCCGAAAAACTCATAATGCCAAACCTCTTTCAGCAATTGTTCTCGGTCAAACACCTTATCTGGAGATTTAGCTAAGAAATATAATAACTCATACTCTTTTGGTGTAAGGCTCACTTCTTTTCCATCTGCTAAAACACGGTGTGCATCATTATCAATGGTCAAATGAGGGAAAACAATCACATCTTTAGCCGTTGTTTCTGTGTGTAAATAACTCGTGCTTGAAGAACGACGGAGTAGTGCTTTTACACGTAATACCACTTCTCTTGGGCTAAACGGCTTGACAATATAATCGTCTGTTCCTACTTCAAATCCCTGAACGCGGTTTACTTCTTCTCCTTTAGCTGTAAGCATAATAACAGGTGTTGCCTTTTTTTCACGAAGTTCACGACAAACCTCAATTCCATCCTTACCAGGCATCATTAAGTCTAAAAGAATCACATCATAGTCATTGCTTACCGCCTTCGTCAATGCTTCATTTCCATCTTCCGCTTCATCAATCATATAATTTTCACGCTCTAAATACATTTTCAATAAACGGCGAATTCTTTCCTCATCATCTACAACTAGAATCTTAACTTCCTTTTCCATTGACAATCCCCCTAACTATTAATTACGTATGTGTTTAGAAAACAGCCCTCACGAAAAGTAAGGGCTATTTGAAATCTTTCTTTTAGGATCCTGCGTAAGAATGAAGCCCTGCAATCACAAGGTTGACAGCAACTAAATTAAACATAATAATAATAAATCCAATAACAGCTAACCACGCAGATCTTTCCCCATGCCATCCTTTAGAGAGGCGAAGATGTAAAAATGCTGCATAAAAAAGCCAAGTAATAAGTGCCCAAACCTCTTTAGGATCCCAGCCCCAAAAACGGGTCCAAGCGATTTGTGCCCAGATCATTGCAAAAATAAGTCCACCTAATGTAAACACTGGAAAACCGATTAACACTGAACGGTAGCTGATTTCATCTACTAAGTCTAGATTAATATTTTTTGTAAATGGTTTCAATGCTGCCCCAATTCTTTTTCTTAAGACTAAGCGAAAAAGACCATATAGGAGGATACCCGCACCAAATGACCAAATAACCGTATTTAGTTTTTTCGCATTGATAATACCAGGTACTGAAACAAGTGGTTCCATTTTCCCGTCGGTTAGAAGTTCTCCTTGATTTGGACCAACTAGAGCTGGCAAATGGTACTCAACTTTTGCTTCATTGTCATTTTTATCAACCCAATTAAATTCTGCTTTATAATCAGCAAAGGAAAATGCTGATACCACGATGACAAATCCCAATGTAGCGATTAATCCATACATAACAACCTCTAACCAGGTAGTACTTTTACTCTTTTTTGTTTGATCAATCACTTTTACTAAATATATTAATGCCGCTCCAAAGCTAACGGCTAGAATAGCTTCACCTAATGCTACAGTTGTTACATGTATATGAAGCCAATCACTCTGTAAAGCCGGAATTAGTGGAGAAATATCTGTTGGGAACATACTAGCAAAAGCAATCACCAATAAGGCAATTGGCATTGTAAATAATCCTAATAAAGGTGTCTTATAGATAAAATAGATAATGATAAAAGCACCAACTAAACACATTCCAAAAAAAGTCGTAAATTCAAATAGATTACTCACTGGAGCATGTCCGGCAATTGACCATCTTGTAAAAAAGAAACCGAGCTGTGCAGCAAATCCAATAATGGAAATGACGATCCCAAAAGTGGCCCACTTGCCACTATTTTGTTGATGATCTAAGTTTTTCTTTTGCTTTATTGCTCCTCCAAAAAACGGAATAGAAAGTAAGTAAAATATAAACGCAATATATAATAGATTCTCACTTAGAGTGATCAATCTGTTTCCCCCTCGTCCACCTGGTTGTCCTTCAATTGGTCCATTGGTTCTTTTATTTCTGTCCCTGTAAGAACCAGCTGTATTTCTCTTTTCAGTCCAAACCAGTTTTTATTCGTATGTGCTGCTACCCAAACCTCGTCACCTTTACGCTGAATCCATATACGACGATGGTTCCAATAAGCACCTTGAATCACACCAATCATGAAGATCAACCCGCCCAGTCCGATAATCCATAGAGTTAAGTCTTTACGAACGGTGAGACCAGTCACATCCTTTGTCTCAATTCCATTGAAGGCCATCTTGTATTCATTATCCCCTAGAGGTTCAATCGTTTGCTGGATGGCAACGAAACTAACTTCTCCTTCAGGTTTTTCTGGTGAATACATCTTAAATACGAAAGCTGGATTATTTGGAACTCTTGACTTTGTTGTAGGATTCCCATCTTCGCCAAATTCAAAGTCTGGGAAGTAACTCATTAGTTCAACTGAGTAACCGTTATTAAGTACATACATTTTTTCCGGGTCGTTCAAATTAATAGTAATATCACCAAAGGTTTCCCCTGAAGTTTTATTTGTTAGTAAAAATGACATCTTAGACAATTCATCGAGTTTATAGTTGACCTGATAAAGAGCAAACTTTTCAAACTTTAGCGGTTCATTCACTCGAATACTACTAGATTCCACTTCCTCTAGTTCAGGTTCCTCACCTGCTACCGTATTTCCCTTTGTCTTATATAATATGACATCAGATTGATAGTTTTTTGCAACCATTCCTGCACTATCTAGAGCATCACTGAATGCTTCATTATCTGTTTCCTTATCATACACCTCTAACTTAAAATCCACATTCTTTAGGTAATATTGTCCATCTGTCTCGGGAATCACTTTTGTTTCGCCTTCTCGGAGCCAAAGAATTTCATCAATGTACATTCCTGGAACAAACCGGAGCATACTACCAATGAGAAAGATGATTAAGCCTACATGATTCACATAAGGACCCCATCTAGAGAAACGGCCTTTTTCAGCTAAAATATTCCCTTCATCTTCACGGATGTTATAATGTTTCTTTTTTAATTGTTCTTTCAATAATTCATAGGAATCTTTACTTACTTCCATGCTTGTCGTTCCAAAAATTCTTTGTCTTTGCAAAAAGCTCTCATGTCGAATGACTCTTTGTTTCTTTAATGCTCTATATAAGGGAACCACGCGATCAAGACTACAAATTACCAGTGAAACCCCGATCGCTGCAATTAATAATAGATACCACCATGAGCTATATAAATTATGAAAACCAAGATCATAATACAATCTACCAAACCAACCGTATTGGTCCTCATAATAATCAGCGACAGGCATAATATTTGGAATATACATCTCTTGAGGTAAAATGGTTCCTAACGAAGAGGCAATAAGTGTAACAATAATCAGCCATACTCCTACTTTTACCGATGAGAAAAAGTTCCAAACCTTATCAATCATTGATTTATTATATGTTTGAGACCTTCTTGCACTTCCTTCGTACCGCATGTCTATTACCGGTTCTGCTGTAATTTGAGTTCCATCCTCTATGATTTTCCCACATGCCTCACAGAGGATCGTGCCATGTGGATTAACATGACCACAATCGCATTTAACTTGATTCATTGCAAAATCTCCTCATACCCTATGGTTTTATCTTCTCCATCATCTCTTTAACATCAGCCTCCGCAATGATCTGCCCCGTATGTATTTCTACCACATTTCCTTGTTTATCAATTAAAAATGTGATGGGAAGTGGGTCTACTCCGTAAGCTGTCATTACTTGACTGTCTTTGTCTGTAACAATTGGAAATTGCAAATCATAGCGCTTTGAAAAATCAGAAACAGCAACATTTGATTCCCCAACATTTACTGCAATTACATGTACCCCTTGATCTTTATACTCTTGATATTGGTTATTTAAAAACGGCATTTCTTTTTCACAAGGTTTACACCATGTTGCCCAAAAGTTTAACAGAACACCCTCTCCTTCATAATCGGAAAGCTGATGTTTTTCCCCATCGAGATCGGTTAGAACAAAGTCAGGTGCTTTTTTCCCTACCTCCACCTTTCGAACCTCATCCTTAGTAAAATTGGCGTACAGTGTATAGGCAACGGCAGCGCCAAGAAACAGTAAAATAACCGTTCGAATTAATAGCCTCTGCTTTTTCATATGGTTCCTCCCCCATCACAGTCAAAAATGGCACAATTTGCTTTATTATATCATTTTTCAACATATTCATATTGTTATCGCTAACAAAAGACTGTGACACTTCTATGAACTTTTTCTATTTTTTTAGTGCAAGTGCACGTAATTGTTTTACTTCATGAGGGGAAAGCTCACGAGCATCGCCCACTTTTAATCCTTGAAGGGTCAGAAAACCATAACGCTCTCTTTTTAATTTAAGAACAGGATTACCTACAGCTTCAAACATTCTTCTTACCTGTCTGTTTCTTCCTTCATGGATGATAATTTCAACGATGGCTGTTTGTTTTTTCTTATCTACAGTATGCATTTTCACTTTTGCTGGAGCGGTTTTTCCATCCTCTAGACGAACCCCTCTTTCAAGCGCCTTCAACGCTTCCTTTGTAGGAATCCCCTTTACCTTTGCCACATACACTTTATCGATTTGATTACTTGGATGCATAAGTGTATTAGCAAATTCGCCGTCATTTGTTAATATTAGTAGACCAGATGTATCATAATCTAACCTTCCAACTGGATATATTCGTTGTTCAATCATTGGGAAGAAATCAGTTACTACTTTTCTTCCTTTATCATCGTTTACACTTGAGATAACTCCCCTAGGCTTATAAAGCATAAAGTAGATCGGTTCTTCCCTTTCAAGAGGAATTCCATCCACTTCGACTTTATCTGAGGAAGAAACCTTTATTCCTAGCTCCTTTACAACCTTCCCATTTACTCGAACATGTCCTTCTTCAATTAATTGTTCTGCTTTTCTTCTTGACGCAATCCCTGCGTGTGCAATTACTTTTTGTAATCTTTCCATCTATGTCACCTCATTGTTTGTGTTTCCTGTAGTGTTTACTCCTCTAGCATTATGACATATATTTTCATGATTTCAAAGTAACCTTTACGAATTAACCATTGTAAAAAAAGATACTCTCCACATAATGTGAAGAGTATCTTAGATAAATTAATATCCAAATACAATGGTCACTACAACAATGGCAGCGATAATTCCTACCAAATCAGCTAGAAGCCCGACTTTTAAGGCATCCCCCATCTTTTTTATTCCTACAGCACCAAAATAGACGGTTAACACATAGAAAGTAGTATCCGTACTTCCTTGTAAAGTAGCGGCTAATCTACCAATATACGAATCTGGACCATGCTGTGCCATCAAATCGCTCGTCATCCCTAATGCGGCTGTTCCGGAGATTGGTCGAATAATGGCTAGTGGAGCTATTTCCGGAGGTACACCGATTGCTTCAAGGGCTGGTTTTAGAAAACCCATGAAATACTCCAACGCACCTGACGCTCGAAAAACGGAAATAGCCACAAGCATTCCGACTAAAAAGGGAATGATTGAGACGGCTATTTTTATTCCTTCTTTCCCGCCTTCAACAAAGCTTTCATATGTTGGAACTTGTTTATACGTTCCATATAAGAGAATAACAGCAATCAATACGGGGATAAACCATAATGAAATAGCTGTAACAATACCCATTTTCTACATCATCCTTTACGGCTTCTTCGGTAGTAATAAAAACGATCGATGAGGATTGCACCTATGGAGGAACAGATAGTTGCAATCAAGGTTGGACCAACTATATCCGTAGGGGAGGCTGAATTATAATTCATCCGAATCGCGATTACCGTCGTTGGAATGAGCGTGATACTTGAAGTATTAATGGCCAGAAATGTAATCATGGAGCGGCTGGCTTCATTTTTACCACCATTAATTTTTTTCATTTCCTCCATTGCTTTTATCCCAAGAGGAGTAGCCGCATTTCCTAGTCCAAACATATTTGCCATCATATTTGAAAGGATATATCCCATTGCTGGATGATTATGAGGGATTTCTGGGAATAATCTCGTCACTATCGGTCTAAATAAATTTGATAATTTATTTAACAACCCCGCATCTTCCGCTATCCTCATCATGCCAAGCCAGAACACAAGAATACTAATGAGACCAATACAAAGTGTAACTGCTTCCTTGGCTCCACTAAATATAGCCTCGTTTACCTCAGACATTGTTCCATTAACCATTGCAAATACAATTCCAATTACGGTTAAACAAACCCATATAATATTAACCATTCGCTTTCACGCCTATCATTGTAGTAAATACTTTCTTAAAAGACTCGAAAAAACTCGTTTCATCTTTTTCATTGTTATAATAAATTGGCAGCGTTTTGATTGGCTTATCATCAAAGGTAATGATTACTTCCCCTATTACTTCAGGAATATTTCTTTCTCCCTTTAATTGTTTTAATTTGTACTCAACCTCAAATTTATCTTTTTCTGTTTCTAATATGGGGTACATAAAGTCGTGTTTGACCAAAGCCTTATTCTTATACTTGTCAGATTCAATTCCAGAGATGAAGCCTTGTTCAACAACTTGTACCATTTCATACGTCTTAAAAGCGGTTTCGAACATATTAATATGATCATTCCAATCGTCTGGTCCGTTCAATGTGACCGCAATTAAGTCCATTCCATCTTTCGTAGCAGTGGATACTAATGTTCGTTTTGCTAGCTTTGTAAAGCCCGTTTTCCCACCTGTACTATATTCATATAACTCTGTTAGCAATCGATTTTTGTTCCGCCATATCCTGTCCCAGCTTTCTGTAGGGTTTGGGGCTCTGTGTACTTCTGTTCCTGCAATCAACTTATAAGTATCGTTCATCATTGCATATCTTGTTAATACAGCCATGTCATATGCTGTGGAATAATGATTATTTGAATCATCTAAGCCATGTGGATTGGTAAAATGAGAATGTAACATTCCGATCTCATCTGCCTTTTGATTCATTAAGAACGCAAACCCCTCTACACTGCCTCCGATATACTCAGCAATCGCAACCGCCGCGTCATTGCCAGAACGAAGCATTAAGCCGTACACTAAATCTTCTAGCTTGATTTCTTCGTTTTCCTTTAGATATAAGGAAGATCCTTCTGCTCTAGTCGCATTTTTACTGACTTTTACCATCTCATTTAGTTTTCCTGACTCGATGGCAAGGACAGCCGTCATAATCTTAGTGATACTTGCGATTCGCCTTTTTTCATGTGCACCTTTTTCAAATAATACTCTTCCTGAGCTTTGTTCAATCAAAACTGCATATTGTGAGCTAACATTGATATTGGTGTTAGCACTCACTGGAATATGAAAAAGAATCAAAAAGGTGATTATTATTAACACAAATACCTTTTTACTTCTAGCCATTCTTCAACCCTCGTCTCCTAATTATGTTTGTACAAGTTTATGCTTGATAAAAATGAATATGCCAAAAAGAGTCCACAAGCAAAGCGGTGGACTCTTCCGTTTACAATAGTTTCCATTTTATTTGTGATGCTTGTGAAAGTCTTTCCTCGACTTTTCTCCAATTCACTACGTTCCACCAATTAGAGACGTAATCCGCGCGATTATTGTTATATTGTAAATAATAGGCATGTTCCCATACATCTAACGGCAAAAGTGGAATCGTATCCCATTGCGTCAAATTCATATGTTTTTCTGATTGAAGAATTTCTAGATGACGTGATCTTGGTGACCAAACTAAAATAGCCCATCCGCTTCCTTCTACTGCTTTTGCAGCTTCAGTAAAATGCTTTTTAAAAGCATTAAAATGGCCAAAATATTTGTTGATCTCCTCAAGCAGTTTTCCTGTCGGCTGCCCCCCACCATTCGGCTTCATCGTTTCCCAAAAGAGAGAGTGTAAGTAATGTCCTGATCCATGGAAAGCCAGCTCTCTTGACCAATGTTTTACTAACGAATAATCACCCTTTTCTCGTGCTTCCTTAAGTTTGATCTCCGCATTATTCAATCCATCAACATAGGATTGATGATGCTTACTATGATGTAATTCCATAATTTTCTCAGAAATATAAGGTTCTAATGCATCATAACTGTAAGGTAGTTTGGGCAAAACATGCTCCCCTGCTTTTACAGCAGGCTCCTGTATATAAATGGACCCTATCTGTTGCCTCTTTGAAAAATATGCCTCCATTTCGTCATGTAATTCTTCTACCTTTTCTTGGACAGTCGTAAATTCTTCCTGAGTTAAGTCTCCACTCCTTGAAATATGATTCATAATCTCACTAAAATGATCCAACTTACTCCATAATCCATCTTCTTCTGGGACATGTTCCTGCTCTAAGAAACGTTTAAGCTCTTCGTTGTAGCTTATAACTTCCTTAACATACTGTTCAAATCGATTCATTATCATCACCTCAGAACAAATGGGTTTACCTTAAAGCATATGAGGGAGAGGCCTGGTTGACACCATAAAGAATAAAAGCACAAAAAAATAACGACCGATTGGTCGTTATTTCGATTGTGCCATTTTTG
Organism: Robertmurraya beringensis; assembly: GCF_042433785.1. Classification (NCBI taxonomy): domain Bacteria; kingdom Bacillati; phylum Bacillota; class Bacilli; order Caryophanales; family Bacillaceae; genus Robertmurraya; species Robertmurraya beringensis. Next base: position 66,885 of record NZ_JBHLUU010000124.1, read on the forward strand.
TTCGATAATCTGTTTCGTAGTACTCCAGCTCTTCACGGATCTTCTGGAAATCTCCTTCAAAACCTTTTAGCAGTTGAAGAACACTTTCAGGAACGTCCTCTTGAAATTTTATTGAGTTTTTACCCGTATAAGCGGATCGGCTATCTTCATACCATACATCATTTTTTGGTGAAAAAAATTCTTCAATACATTTATGATAAATACCATAAAGCGTCTTTTCTGCTGCTCCTTTTGGAAAAGATTCTGACTGTAAAATCACAGAACAAGCATCCAATCCCTCTTCACAATATACAAGCAGCTTTCTTAAATTACCTAAGATTCGTTTATAGTATTCTTTGTCACCTTGTTTTTCTGACAATAATCCATCAATTGTTGTACTGTTTAAGAAAGACTCTAATCCAGATACTGTATTTGTTAAAAAAGACTTTACGTCCATTATTTGAACTTTCACCATTGAATTACCCACTGTCTACACCCCTGCCCTTTGTAATAACTCTGAATGTTTGGTTTATTGGATAACTAATTTTATGCTTGCACCGTAAATTCCAACAGAGAGTCAAGCTGGCAAGCCTGATTACTTTTTACCTTTTTAACAACTTTAATAATCTTTTCAAAATCAATGTCTTGAAAATAAGCAGCAAATTCATTCTGGTTATTGATATACACTCTTTTTCGATGTCTAAAACCTGGATTTTTAATTAATAATACTAGAGCAACTATATCCATTAAATGAACTTCTAGCCCAGCCTCTTGAAAGATTGGATTGGCTGAAAATGGAGTGAACTCATTCAACTTCTCCTCAAAAAATCGAACATAAAGAACAGCTAGCGTTTTCTCCGTATTCTCTTCTATAAAAGTTACTTCGCTTCGGTTGAAAAAATCCTCCGAAGTGTTAGATTTTTCTTTTTCCAGCTCATACCCTACACAGCTTTTAATTAACACGTTCATACATCCCTTTCTTACCTCCGGATGAGGCAGGTGCAAATTGTGTTAAAAATGCCCCTAAATAGAAGCATTTCCCTGAAAATTAATTATATTTTATCACAAATAATGAATATATGCGTAAGAAAACTTATGATTCCAGATTTTCTTGAAACTTTTCAAAAAACAAGTCTGCTTCTTCTTGAACAAACTCATCATCCACTTTCTCCGGCAATGGAGGCAGTTCCTCTAAACTCCTAAGACCAAAATAATCTAAGAATTCTTTTGTGGTACCATAAAGGATGGCCCTGCCAGTTCCTTCCGCTCGCCCAACTTCTTTTACCAACACTTTTCCAACCAATGTTTGTAATGGCCGCTCGGTCTTTACCCCTCTAATTTCTTCTATTTCTGCTCGAGTGATCGGCTGTTTATAAGCGATAATAGCTAGCGTCTCTAACGCAGCCTGTGAGAGTGTTGATGTATTTGGTGATTCAACCAGCTTCTTTAAGTAAATAGAATTCTCTTTCTTTGTTGCGAGCTGATAGGTACCAGCCAGTTGAACGACGGCTATTCCTCGGTTTTCATTTTTTGAAAGCTCGTTCATTAACTCCCTAACAATTCGCTCTGCTTCGACCTCTTCGATTTCAAGAACCGTTGCAATTTGCTTAATGGTTAAGCCCTCATCCCCTGCTGCAAACAGAAGACTTTCCACAATTCCATTCCAATTAATAATATCCAATGACAATGTTATACTCCCTTCGCAATGACAAAAATCTCAGAGAAATTGCTTTCTTGCTCTACAAATATTTCTTTCCTTTTCATTAGCTCTAGAATGGAAAGAAAAGTTACGACAATATGATCCTTCTCCTGGATGGGGAATAAATCATAAAAGCTAATTCTTCCTTTCACCTTTCGTAGCTTCCCCATGATTTCATCCATTCGTTTTTCTATAGGAATTTCTTGTCTTGCAATCTTTGTAGACAACGGCTTTTGTAGCCTTTTTCTTCTCAACAGCTTCTGAAAAGCACCCAGCATATCGTACAACGACACGTCTAGATGTCGTCTATCTACTTCCTCCTCTTTCGAATAATCCGAAAGATCGCTAGGGGGCTTCGTGAACATTAGCCCTCTTTCCTGCTCTAAAGCCTTTAAATCGTCAGCTGCTTCTTTATATTTTTTATATTCCATTAGTTTTTCAATTAATTCTTCTCTCGGGTCTTCTTCGTAACCAAATTCCATATCATCTTCAAGCTCTTCTTCATGTTTTGGAAGTAACATCTTACTTTTAATGGCTAGCAAAGTGGCTGCCATGACCAAATATTCACTTGCTACATCTAGCTGTAGCTCCTTCATAGTGTGGATATATAGTAAATATTGCTCTGTAATTTGTGCTACCGGTATATCATAAATATCAATTTCTAGTCGATTAATGAGGTGTAGTAATAAATCTAACGGTCCCTCAAATGCATCGATCTTCACATTATAGTGCATATTCCCACCAAAATTTCTTTCTTAATTTCTTAAAATAACTATACTTAGTATAGAGGAAAGATTGCGTTAATCCAAGATTCTTTCTGAAAGTTTGTGCCTATTTCTTCATGTATGAAACAACGTAAAAAGCGTATAGATAGAAATCATGGTAAAATTAAGTAAGAAAGGAGCGTATCTATGTTTACAACAGATTTCATTGATTACTTAGTGCATTTTCATAGTGACAGAGATTATTTTGAATGTCACGAAATTCTTGAGGAACACTGGAAGAATGTAGATGCGGGTAATAAGGAATCCATTTTAGTTGGCTGGATTCAGCTGGCTGTCAGTCAATATCATCACCGTCGTGGAAATTTCGCTGGAGCTTTGCGTACGATACAAAAAGCATTATGGTTACTAACCATCCATAAACAGTCCATCAAAGAATATGGTATTGATGAGGATAAATTAATTGGAGCCATCTTAAGAAAAAAAGAAGAGATTGAGCATACACTTCCATACAAAAGCATGAATCTCCCTATAAATGATGCCTCCTTATTAAGTGCGTGCAAACGTCAAGCCGAAAAAGCTGGTCTCATATGGGGTGTGGATAGCAATCTAACAAAAAGTGAAATTATTCATCGACACTCGATGAGAGATCGTTCAGAGGTTATCCAGAACAGATTACACGCATTAAAACAAAAAAAAGGAAGCAGTGACTAAATCACTGTTTCCTTTTTCTATTTATGATAAAAGAGAGTCGCATTTTTCAAAGAAAGCTGATGTTTCTTCATTCGCTCGTATCTCTTTTCCAGGGAAAAAATCTTTTAATGCCTTTATCATCGTTTTTCCAATTCCTTGATGCCGATGCGAAGGATTCACTGAAATATGTTGAATTTCTAGCATGTCCTCTGACACTTTCGTTACCCCAACTAAACCAATAATATCTTCTTCTTTCCAAAGAAACAATTGCCAGTCCTCGGATTGGTCATACTGTTTCATTGTTTGCTGTAGCTTTTTCAGGTCTTTTTCGTTAGGCATAAATGACAGCAAGCCCATCGCAATTTTTTCAAAAGCTTTTTTGTAGCGAATTAACATAAGTGATCCCTCAATATCCTGAGCTTTTAAGGAGTTAAATTTCCTTTAAATACATTTGTATTATATGTCAATTATTTCTTTTTGTTTCAATGTATATTCCTCAATACGATATTATCATACAAGATTCTCTACATTTCTTCAATGTATTTTCAGATTCAACAACTTTTGTATCATAATATAAGCTTTTTTCTTTACAGCCCTGGTGATAAGAATAACCAATAATACGCGCCCCATATGAGCGAAATAAGTAAAATGAAAATAAATAAAAGCGCATTATTCTTTTTCACAAATACCTCCAAAAGATCTATGTAATGTAAAAAGCTGTCACAATCGCGACAGCTCTCTAGATTAGCTTTTTACTCGCTGAACAAATGGCAAATCTTGTTTAACAATGTCTTCAAACGTCTCCCGACGAACCACTAATACCGCTTTCCCATTTTCAACAAAGACCACTGGTGGCCTTGGAATACGATTGTAGTTGTTTGCCATCGAATAACCGTAAGCACCGGTACAGAAAACGGCTAGAATATCGTCACTGTCCGTCTTCTGTAACGGTAAATCCCAAATAAGCATATCTCCTGATTCACAGCATTTTCCTGCAATAGAAACCGTCTCTTCGATTGGCTGAAGTGGTTTGTTCGCAAGGATCGCTTCATATTTTGCTTCATACAATGCTGGACGAATATTATCACTCATCCCACCATCTACGGCTATATATTTACGAACATTGGGAACATCCTTTTTTGAACCAATTTTATAAAGAGTAGTCCCCGCATCACCTACAAGGGAACGACCTGGTTCAATCCAAATTTCTGGCATAGACATAGAGAACGCCGAGGCCTGTTTCTTTACTTCTTCGATAATTTCTTTTACGTATTGGGAGGCAGGAATGGGCTCGTCTTCACTCGTATAACGAATGCCGAATCCGCCACCTAAATTTAATACCTTTGATTCAAAAGAATACGTTTCTTTCCACTCATGAAGCTTAGAAAATATTTTTCTAGCTGCTAACAAAAATCCAGTTGTTTCAAATATTTGTGAACCGATATGACAGTGTACACCAAGCAGGTCTAAGTACTCTGAATTCATAGCCTTTTGTAGTGCCTCTGCCGCTTGTCCATTTTGCAGATCAAAACCAAATTTCGAGTCTTCTTGGCCCGTAAGAATATAGTCATGTGTATGTGCTTCAATCCCTGGTGTGACTCGAAGCAAAATAGAGACGGATTGATTTCTCTCCGCACAGATCGTATCTAATAATTCTAGTTCATAAAAGTTATCAACAACAATACAGCCGATTTGATAGTTTAATGCCATTTCAAGTTCTTCACGACTTTTGTTGTTTCCATGAAAATGAATTCGCTCCACTGGGAATTCAGCAGCTATTGCCGTATAAAGCTCTCCCCCAGAAACAACGTCCAAAGAAAGCCCCTCTTCTTCAGCAAGTTGAATCATTGCAATCGTGGAAAATGCTTTGCTAGCGTAAGCAACTTGAGCTTTAATACCCAGTTGGTCAAAGGTTTGTTTAAAACCTCTCGCCCGCTCACGAATTAATGATACATCATAAACATACAATGGTGTTCCGAACTCTTTTACAAGGTCTGTCGTATCGACTCCACCAATTTCTAAGTGGCCTCTTTCATTTATCTTTGATGAACCATGAAAAAACATTTCTTCCCCTCACTTCTATGGATACACAAATAGACAGCCAGGCTGTCTATTTGTTAATTAAACCAGTTTGAAATTAAACATTACTTTACCATAGATATAGTAAATTCGCAATATTCCCATTTAACTCCCTTTTGTTTTTTGTCTGTAACGATCTCTAGGCTGCACAATGCTTGGTCTAAGTTTTGTCCCCGGAACCGATCTACGGAAAAGTACTTCAAGAAAGGCTTTAGGATGGAACGGCATGAACGGCCACATATAGGGACTGTTCAAGGATCGAATACTAGTTAAATATAGAATATAGGCTGTTACTCCTATTACAAAACCTGGTAGTTTAAATATCGCTACAACAATTAACAAGAAAAGCTTCATAAGGTTATTTGCAATTCCAAGTTCATAACTTGGAGTGGTAAAAGTTCCAACTGCCGATACCGCTACGTACAATATCACTTCTGGGACAAATAAGCCCACATTAATGGCAATTTCACCAATGAGCACGGCGGCCACTAAGCCCATTGAAGTTGCCAACGGAGTTGGGGTATGAATAGCAGCCAGTCGTAAAAACAAGATACCGAAATCGGCCAAAAACAATTGAACGACTGTTGGAATATTTGTGGTTTTGTTAGGACCAATAAATTTAAGAGCCTTGGGTAATAATTCAGGCTCTAAAACAAATAAAAACCATAAAGGAAGTACGAACAAGGATGCTAATACACCAAGCAAGCGCGTCCAACGTACGACTGTACCAACAAGTGCTGATTCACGATACTCTTCGGCATGATGTAAATGATGAAAATATGTAGTAGGCGTGATAATAACACTTGGTGATGTATCCACATAAATTAAGACATGTCCTTCTAAAATATGTGTTGCTGCAATATCGGCTCTCTCCGTATACCTTACCAAAGGATACGGGTTATAGCCTTGTTTCACGAGGAATTCTTCTACAGCTTTATCTGCCATTGTTAATCCATCAATCTCAATAGCTTCGAGTTCTTTTCTTATAATATTCACAAGATCAGGATTGGCAACATCCTTTAGGTAACCAATTACAATGTCTGTCTTTGATCTCTCACCAACCGTTAACTTTTCGAATCGTAATCTTCCATCTTTTATTCTTCTTCTTGTTAACGCAGTATTCACGATGAAATTCTCTACAAAGCCGTCACGAGAGCCCCTTATTACCTTTTCAGTATCAGGTTCTTGAGGTGTTCTACCTGGATATGCTCTAACATCTATTACTAAAGCTTCTGAATATCCTTCGATAACTATGACAAGTGTTCCTGTTAGAACTTGGTCGACGATTTCACCTATTGTCTTAATTTTAGAAACAGATTGATGAACTAATCGATTTTCTATTAAGGCTAAATAATCGGAAGTGGTTTTCTCATGGTCATTGATTCTTACGATTTCCTCCGTGTTTTGAATAACAACGTTTGTGTCCACGAGACCATTTAAATAATACACATGTACATCCTTTTTCAACACCTTAAACTTTCTGACTCCAATATCAAACGTTTCCTCTAAACCAACATGTTCCTTCATATAATTTTCAAGTTCGTCAAGAGAAGGTATTGGTAGAGGATTGATTGGTTTCTTAGTCATAGAACCCACTCCTTTCTAGGATGATTTGTACCGCTTTGTGTGTGATGGGGGCTCCTATTTTAACATCGTCATTTCTAGCCATTTTACCTATGTCGCCTATACCAACTACTACAGGTGCATGAAGCTCATCTACACAATAGACGGTGTCTCCATTCATTCTTCCAAGTTCTAAATCAGGTTCTCCAAATTTATCTACCCCATAAGGAGTGAGTTCACCGTAACGGTCCACACAAACATCAATTTTAGTCCATTCGGCTTTCCTTGTTTTTGCTGCTACCGCTAATACACCAAGAACTTCTATATCTTTATGTGTTGCTACATACCTCATTGCCTGTTCTCCTGCACCTTCTCCTACGTATCCACTATCATCAAACATGACAAGAACCGGATCATTGGGTGCCTTTTTTATGAGCTTGACCATTTCCTCCCCTGATTTCGTCGTCGGGTTTCCATACGACATAGAGATACATCTTCCACCAATTTCCTTCGCAACATGTTCGACTGCTTTTCTTGCGTATTCATCTCCATCTGTTACAAGAATTACGCGGCGCCGTCTATCCATAGGAAATGTTCCTTTCTTTACTTTTTTACTCATTTACGAAGTACATCCAATGAAACAGGGAACCGAATATCTTACCAAACACAAAGGCCATCATCAAGATCATGATTTTGTCTTCAATTCTTACTCTTTTTGCTAGGATAGGAAAAACATTTAAAACTTCTGTTAAGGCTGCTGCAAGTAAACCAACAAATACTCCTCCAGCAAGTCCTAAAGGAATGAGTATTATAGAAGGTAAAAAAAGAGCAGGATCTCTTAAAGAGGCAATTGTCCCAGCAACTGCACCGAAAACAACAGACCCTTCGTACCAGTGAATCATCTTCATGGTTTTAGATAATTGTGTAAGTCTTGGAATAACTCCTAAAACGGTTAGGAAAGCGACAAATCCCGAACCAACTGCAATTCCTCCCGCAAGACCGATAAAAATGATGAATACGATATTAATGATCATGATGATTTCGTTTCATACTTTCTTCATTTTCATTAATGATTACATAGCGGTCCAGGTCTTGCTGATAGTTGAACATTTCCACTTCAAGCGGACTAGGTTCTTCATTTAAACGTTTTTTAAATACATGGTTAAAAAATAAGATCATACCTAACCCTAGTCCAATTGAATAAGGGATCTGAAATATAAGTGGTTTTATATTTTCCTTACCCGTAATAATTTTATAAATCCGCTGATGGACCGCTTGCATACTAACATCTTCATGGAAATTCATAATGGCGAGTGCTGCACCAAAAAACAATAGAAGCCAAATAAGAATAAAAAGAGGAATAGATACCCCGATTTTTTTATATACCACTTCAACAATCGTTTGTGTTTGACCAATAATCTCAATATTTATTTGCTCAACCACATTTGTTAAGATTGGTATTACTTTCATCACATCCAAAATAATAATATTTTGGTCTTTCTCTGACACAGTATAAACAATACATTCCTTTACCTTTTCTAATAGTGAATCTTCAGCGATTATTTGCGCAACATCCTGAAGTTTTATGGAATCATGAGGTCGAACTTGGAGGCGATGTCGCATTCGGATGTAAATCGTATTTTCCACAACGTTCACTCCCACACAGTGATTTCCTCGTATAAATAGTATGCTTTGGATTGTTTCCCTTCATGTTCACCAATAAGTGGTTAGGCTGGATCAAATAACCAATAAAAAAAGATCGAACGGATTATAAATCCATTCGATCTTTCATTTGTTGTAATATCTTTTTTTCCAGTCTTGATACTTGAACTTGCGATATTCCTAGCCGTTCTGCTACCTCTGATTGCGTTTGGTCCTTATAATAACGCAAATATACAATCAGTCTCTCGCGTTCATCCAGCTCTCGAATTGCTTCTTTTAATGCAATTTTATCAAACCATTTTCCTTCATTCCCATCATCAATTTGATCAAGTAAGGTGATAGGATCACCATCATTTTCATACACAGTTTCATGGATAGAAGATGGTTGCCGACTTGCTTCTTGAGCTAAAATGATATCTTCTGGGGTCAGATTCAAATGTTCTGCTATTTCGGAAACAGTTGGTATTCTTCCTAGGTTTTTGGACAATTCGTCCTTTGCTCTTCTTATTTTATTGCCCATTTCTTTTAAGGAACGGCTCACTTTGACAGATCCGTCATCTCGGATGAAGCGTTGGATTTCTCCAATGATCATTGGTACTGCGTAGGTTGAAAATTTCACATCATAAGATAAATCAAATTTATCGACAGATTTCAATAAGCCTATGCATCCAATTTGGAATAAGTCATCTGGTTCATAGCCTCGATTGAGAAAGCGTTGAACAACTGACCAAACAAGACGCATATTTTTTTGCACAATTGTATCTCGAGCTTCTTGATCTCCATCTTGACTTCTCTTGATTAGATCCTTCACTTCATGATCCTTTAAATACGTTTGTTTGCTATCAGTCTTTACCTCCACATCCATAAGCAATACTCCCTTAATTGCATAGCATTTGGCTCTTTGCTAAATGCTTTCTTAATCGAATTGTGGTACCTATTCCTAGCTCTGAATGAACGTCGATTTCATCCATAAAATTTTCCATAATCGTAAAGCCCATTCCTGATCTTTCTAACTCTGGCTTGGTTGTAAATAAAGGCTGTCTTGCTTCCTCAATATCCAAAATTCCAGAGCCCTCGTCTTTTATCTCTAACTCAATAAAACTATCCTCAATCTTTACTGAGATAAAGACCGTACCTGAAGGATCGTTGTTGTACCCGTGAATAATGGCATTTGTCACTGCCTCAGAAACGACAGTTTTAATTTCCGTCAATTCATCCATATTTGGGTCTAGCTGTGCCACAAAGGCTGCTACCGTGACACGTGCGAAAGATTCATTTTGACTTAAAGCTGTAAATTGAAGCTGCATTTCATTTTTCATTGTTTACGCTACCCCCAATACTCGAAGAGCAAATTCTTCTGTCGGCTCCAAACGGATAATTTTAAATAAGCCTGACATATCAAAAAGTCTTTGAATAGGAGGCGAAATTGCACAAACAACCATTTCACCATGCTGCTGCTTAATTTGCTTGTATCTCCCAAGAATCACACCTAAACCTGAACTATCCATAAAATCTAACTGCTCTAGGTTAAGAATAATATGACGTATATCATTTGTTTCAATGGCTTTGGTTGCTTCTGCACGAAGTACATCTGCAGAATGGTGGTCCAATTCGCCGCTAAGTCGTAACAATAGGACATCGTTCTTTGTTTCCATATCAATGTGTAGACTCACTATCCATAGCCTCCTTATGTGGTATAAGGAGTCTTTTTCGATATTGGGTTGATGATTTCCTTCTTACAGACAAAACTAGTGTTCTTTCGCTAAAAAAAGTATGAATAAAAAAACATTCGACATATTTATTTGGTCGTTTTAGTGAACATTCCAAACGCTCGTTTATAAAGCGTCCACCAATTTGCTTCGTTAATAGATTCTTTAGCTACTAGTGGACTTGAAACAAGCGTTTCTCCATTTCTCACGAGCTTTAATGTACCAATGGTTTGCCCTTTTTCAATTGGTGCTTTTACATCTTTTTCATAAGTGATTTCCTTCTTAACATCATCTACTTTTTCACCTTTTTTCGTTAACAGGGAAATCGGTTCACTCGTAAGAGCCTCGACCTTGCTCTCACTTCCCTTACTCACCTTTACTTCACCTACTGAAAAACTTCTTTCATACATTGGATGAGTTTGATACTGTGCAAAAGCATAGTCCAGCATCTTTGAAATTTGAGCATTTCGTTCTTTAGAGGTTGGAGCACCAAAAACAACTGCAATCACACGCATTCCATCTTTCTCAGCGGTTGCCGTTAAGCAGTATTTTGCCTCATTCGTAAATCCGGTTTTTAACCCATCTACTCCAGGATAAAAACGAACAAGACGATTTGTATTAACAAGCCAAAACTTTTTATCGCTTTGTTCACGTAGGTAGGCTTCGTATGTACCTGTAAACTTTGTTATTCCTTCATATTTTAATAGCTCTTTTGCCATTACTGCCATGTCATGAGCTGTACTATAATGTCCATCCTCCGGTAAACCGGTAACATTTTTAAAGACCGTATTTTTCAAGCCTAGATCTTTTACCTTTGTATTCATCATCTCGACAAAAGCTTCTTCTGAACCTGCAATTCTTTCCGCCATCGCAACGGAAGCGTCATTTGCAGAACCGATCGCTATCCCTTTGAGCATTTCTTCAGTCGTCATTTCTTCGCCAGGCTCTAGGAAAATTTGAGAACCTCCCATCGAGGCTGCATATTCACTTGTTCGAATTTTTTCGTCCCATTTTATTTTCCCTAGGTCGATAGCCTCCATAATTAACAGCATCGTCATGATTTTTGTCATACTTGCAGGTGGAAGCATTTCATCACTGTTTTTGTTATAAAGAATTGTTCCTGTATCTCTTTCAATTAATACGGCTGACTTTGCATTATCAACAAGCTCAACACCCGTTGTTTTCTCTTCAGCAAAAGTTGGGGTTGCAATAGATGTTAAAAAAGTAAAAGCCATTAATAATGATAGAATCTTCTTCATAGCACATAGCCCTCCATTCTTTATACATCCATTTTTCACCAAGAAATGAGAAAATATACAAAAAGAACCAATCAAAGAAAAAAATAAAAAACCTTCCTAATATTGGGAAGGTTTTACACTTACTATTCCGTTATTTCTTCATGAACGAGTATTGGAGCAGAGACTTTTTCTTTCGTGATTGTAATGCTGTTATAAATCTTTTCTTTTACTTCTTGAACATCCTCAAAATTACTATAAATGGTGACAATGGATTCTCCTACTTGAACTTGATCTCCAATTTTCTTTTTCAATAAAAGTCCAACGGCTAAATCAATCTCTGATTCCTTCGTCGCTCTACCAGCTCCTAAAAGCATGGCTGCTGTTCCCATTTCATCTGCAATAATTTCTGCTAAATAGCCTTCTTCCTTCGCTTCTACTTCTATCTTAAAGCTTGCTTGAGGGAGTCTTGCTGGATCGTCAACAACAGAATCATCTCCTCCTTGAGATCGAAGGAAGACTTTCAATGTTTCAAGAGCTGAACCATCCTTTATAGCATTCTTTAGCATTTGACGTGCCTCTTCTACATTTGTAGCTTTTTCTGCTAACAAGACCATGTGGCTACCAAGGGTTAAACAAAGTTCTGTTAAGTCCTCTGGTCCTTCCCCTTTTAACGTATCAATGGCTTCCTTTACTTCTAAAGCATTTCCAATAGCAAACCCTAAAGGCTGACTCATGTCAGAGATGACAGCCATCGTTCTCCGGCCAACATTGTTACCGATTCGTACCATTGCTTTTGCAAGTTCACGAGAATCCTCAAGCGTTTTCATAAACGCTCCAGCACCAGTTTTTACATCTAACACAATCGCATCGGCGCCCGCTGCAATTTTTTTACTCATTATGGAGCTAGCGATTAATGGAATACTTTCTACTGTACCTGTTACATCTCTTAAGGCATAAAGCTTTTTATCAGCTGGTGTTAAGTTCCCACTTTGACCAATAACCGCTAGTTTATTTTGGTTCACTAGACGGACAAACTCTTCATTTTCTAATTCCACATGAAAACCTTCAACAGATTCAAGCTTATCAATGGTTCCACCTGTATGTCCGAGCCCTCTTCCGGACATTTTGGCAACAGGAACGCCTACAGAAGCGACCAATGGTCCTAATACGAGAGTGGTTGTATCTCCCACTCCTCCTGTCGAGTGTTTATCCACCTTGATTCCATGTATCGCAGATAGATCGATTTGATCCCCTGACTCAACCATAGCCATCGTTAGAGTTGCTCTTTCGGCCTCTGACATCCCTTGAAACACGATTGCCATTGTAAGAGCACTCATTTGATAATCAGGAATGCTTCCATCGGTGTAGCCTTTTATACAAAATTGAATTTCTTCTGTTGTTAATTCTTTGCCATCACGTTTTTTCTCAATAATATCAACCATTCTCATTTTTCTCACCGCTTCATAAGGAATATTGTTTTCTTTTATGCTCCTATTTCCTTAACCACTGCTTTAACTAATCTTAAAAAGTCATGCTTTACTTTTTCAGTTGTTTCTATTACTTCTTCGTGATTTAATGGCTGGTCTAATATTCCTGCTGCCATATTGGAAATACAAGAGATGCCTAGAACCTTTAAGTTGGCATGTCTTGCTACAATAACCTCCGGAACAGTTGACATTCCCACTGCGTCGCCACCCATCACACGTAACATACGAACTTCAGCTGGTGTCTCATATGTAGGTCCCGTGTTTCCAACGTACACTCCCTCTTGAAGTGTAAGACCTAATCCATTCGCTACCTGCTTTGCTTTCTCACGTAAATCTCTTGAATAGGCCTCAGACATATCAGGGAAGCGTACCCCTAATCTTGAATCATTTGGTCCGATTAACGGATTCGATCCCATATTATTGATATGATCGGTAATTAACATTAAATCACCTGGATTAAAGGACTCATTAACACCGCCCGCTGCATTTGTGACAATTAGTAGCTCTACACCAAGTTCTTTCATTACACGAACAGGAAATGTTACTTTATCAAAGCTATAACCCTCGTAGTAATGAAATCTCCCTTGCATGGCGACGACCTCAACACCTTCTAACGTCCCGAATACAAGCTGTCCAGCATGTCCTTCTACTGTTGAAACGGGGAAATCTGGAATTTCATTGTATGGAATTTTTGTTGGCTCAACAATCTCATCCGCAAGCACACCCAGCCCCGAACCAAGGATCAGTCCAATTTTTGGTGTTTTTTTGTATTTACCTTTTAAAAAAGAAGCTGAATTATTTATGTTTAACACGTTCATCTTACAAAACCCCTTTAAGAATTTAATTTAATTCGTTTAAAAAGCTTTTACCGTACTTTGGCAGTTTCACTTGGAAATTCTCTGCTACGGTTGCTCCAATATCTGCAAACGTCTCACGAATCGGCAGTTTTTTTCCACCCTTCATGATAGGTGAATACACCAATAAAGGAACATATTCACGTGTATGGTCTGTTCCAGGGTGAACCGGATCATTTCCGTGATCAGCCGTAATGATTAACAAATCGTCGTCTTTTAATTTTTCAAATACTTCAGGTAAACGAGCGTCATATTCTTCTAGAGCTTTTCCGTAGCCAATTGGATCTCTACGATGTCCATATAACGCATCAAAATCAACTAGATTTAAAAAGCTCAAGCCTGTAAAATCCATATCAAGCGTTTGAACAAGCTTATCCATTCCATCCATATTCGACACCGTACGTAAAGACTCTGTTACTCCTTCACCGTCGTAAATATCTGATATCTTCCCTATCGCAATTACGTCAAACTTACTATCCTTTAATTCATTCATCACTGTTCTGTCAAATGGTTTTAATGCATAATCATGGCGGTTCGCTGTTCTCTTAAAATTCCCTGGTTCTCCTACAAATGGTCTGGCAATAATTCTACCGACCATGTATTTTTCATCCAAGGTTAGCTCTCTAGCTATTTTACAAATTTTATATTGCTCTTCAATTGGAACAATATCTTCATGTGCCGCAATTTGTAAAACGGAATCAGCAGATGTATAGACAATTAACGCACCTGTCTTCATATGTTCTTCGCCCAGTTCATCGAGTATTTCCGTTCCACTGGCAGGCTTATTTCCAATAATTTTTCTACCTGTCTTTTCTTCTAGTTCAGCTAATAATTCATCCGGGAAACCATCCGGAAACACTTTAAACGGGGTTTTTATATTGAGTCCCATAATCTCCCAATGACCTGTCATCGTATCTTTTCCATTTGAGGCTTCTTGCATTTTTGTATAGTAAGCTAGCGGGGAATCTGCTTTTTCAATTCCACCTATTGATTCAATATTACTCAGGCCAAGCTTCGCCATATTTGGCATATGTAAACCATTCATTCTTTCTGCAATATGACCTAATGTATTTGAACCTTTATCTCCAAATCTCTCAGCATCTTTTGCTTCTCCGATCCCAACTGAATCCATCACAACTAAAAAAATCCGTTTATATTGATAAGGCATTCAATTTCCTCCTTAAAATTAACCGTTTACAACTCTCTTCAAATAGCTTTCCCCATTATTCATCTAACAGTTCAATATCTTACAACGTCAGAAGTCTGACATCTCCATTGTACAAGAAGTTTTGTATAAAACACAACGAAAAGCTGCTATCTTTCATGGCAGCTTTTTGAACATTCGTACTCTCTCTTAATCTATCAGGCTCTTGGGTGGAATTGACTATACACGTCCTTTAAACGTGTTTTCGTTACATGTGTGTATATTTGCGTAGTCGATATATCCGAATGTCCTAGCATTTCTTGAACGGCTCTTAAATCTGCTCCGTTCTCGAGAAGATGGGTCGCAAAGGAATGTCTAAGTGTATGAGGAGTTAGATCCTTTTCAATGCCTGCTTCCTTCGTTAACCCCTTTAAAATCTTCCAGAATCCCTGTCTGGTTAATCTTCTTCCATGATGGTTGACGAACAACGATTCTTCCCGTTGGTTCTTAATGAATTGCGGGCGCCCCTTGTTTAAATACTCTTGAATCGCTGTTGCGGCTGTTCGGCCTAATGGAATTATTCGTTCTTTATTTCCCTTACCGATACAACGAACAAATCCCATCGTTAAATGGGCATCATCAAGATTCAATCCTATTAGTTCACTCACACGAATTCCTGTTGCATATAAAAGCTCCAGCATTGCTTTATCTCGCAGGCCATAGTGGGTGGTAAGCTTCGGTGCCTCTAACAATCTTTCTACCTCTTGCAGATTCAACACCTTTGGAAGTGTTCGTTCTAGCTGAGGTGTTTCAATTTGTACAGAAGGATCCTGCTCAGCTACTTTTTCACGTAATAAGAACTGATGAAAAGCACGTATAGAGGCTATATTTCTGGCGATCGTTCTTGAGGATTTTCCTTGTTCTTTTAAATGACCTAAAAAGTGTACAATCTGAATCCGGCCGATCCCGTCAATGGATTGAACATTTTCTACTGTCTTTATATATTTTACATACGCTTTTAAATCTCGTTCGTACGATACAATCGTATTTTTAGCTAATGCTTTTTCAACTATTAGAAAGTGCATAAAGTCCTTTAACTCATCTTCCATCTAACATTACTCCCCATTTAAGTAAAAAAGAACGATGCGATCAAACCAAGTAGATTTTTCAGTATCTACATTCGCTGACACTTTTACCGCTGTCCCGTTTGGTTCATCGTATCGATGATAATCTTGATACTCTTCATTTACCCACATAATACCATAATAAAAGAGGATTGTGCATCCGGTAAAAAGGATAAATACCTTCAAGGTTTGAAAAACGAGCTGGAACCACGTTTTCATTTCTGGTGTCCCCCAAGTCCAAAATAAAGTATTGGTTCTTTCTCTTAAAGAACCTACTAGTAAAGGGTATGCCAGTTTGGACAAGAATTATACCTAAAGGGCAGTATCTGTTTAAAAAAGAACAAAAATAAAAAACCTTTCCATTTGAAAAGGTTTTGCTGATTTATTCTTCATCCTCTACTTTGTCATGGCAGCGGTGGCAAATACCATGAAAGGTTAAACGGTGGTCCTTAATCTTAAAGTTCCAGCGGCGCTCTACCGTTTCTTCCACATCTTCAAGTAGATCTTCTTGTATTTCGTCAACTGCTCCACATTCAATACATACTAAATGGTGATGGAAGTGTGCTGCACCTTCTTGTCTCAAGTCGTACCTTGAAACTCCATCTCCAAAGTTTATTTTATCAACAATTTTCAATTCAGTAAGTAATTCCAAAGTTCGATAAACAGTTGCCAATCCAATCTCAGGCGATTTTTCTTTTACAAGGAGGTATACATCTTCCGCACTTAAATGATCCTCTTCATGCTCTAATAACACTCGAACGGTTGCTTCGCGCTGAGGTGTTAACTTGTAACTGGACGAATGTAACTGTTTTTTTATTCTATCAATTCGATTTTCCATCACGAAAGTCCTCCCTCGCCACTGTCAATACCCATTATAACAGATGGTAATAGACTTTCAAAATAAAATAATTACAAATAAGCGAAAATAAATATTATCATATAAAAATAATTATTATTAAGAATGTACCGATTCAACAATTGTTTTCATTAATAAAGGAGATATATATGCCTCAATGGCAGCTGCTATCGCAATGAATACAAGAGCGGCTAAAAAGGCTGCAACGTATCCACCTAGCAACGGCATGATTGGCTGGCCCTGTTTTTTCATAAATTGTCTTCGAATCATCTTTAGTGAGAATGCTACTGACAGGGTCGCACCGATAATAAAAACGGGAATAACTAATAGATTTTGCGGAAGTACAGATACAAATGATAAAACAAAACCTTCCCAGCCCATTTGATTCACTAAAAAACCAACCGTAAACCCAACAACCATTCCTTTCATAAACAAAAGTATGAGTGTGATCGGCAAGCCGATAATTGATACACCTAAAACCCACATGAGCCCTACAAACTTACTGTTATGAAAGAAACTTTGATAAAACAAATCTTTTGATGCCGCTACTTTTCCGTCTGATACTTGTCCGAAAAACTGTGACAAATAATAAAACAAGTCTTCCTTCTGGGTAAAGCTTAAACTATTGACGATAATCGCTCCAAAGATGACCCCCATCAGAAATAACACCACGACAAATAAATAAATCGAGGAGTGCTCGCGGAAATGCATGGCTACGACGTTCTGGTATTTTCTTTTCTTCAATTGCTTTTCCTCCCCTTACAACTCAGTTAGTAAAATGTATGCAAACTCTAGTAATGGTATGACTAGATAGATTCTAAAATCTCTTGCCTTAACCATAACTTTCCAGTTATAATACTCGAAATCTCATTTTTTGGAGGGAAAAGATAATGAAACCTATATTAATAGATTTTCCAGAAAAAATAGAATCAGAGCGGCTCTATATTCGTCCTTGTATGCCTGGAGACGGTCATCTTGTATATGAAGCCATTCAAGCCTCCCTTAATGAGTTACAGCAGTGGCTCCCATTCGCTCATCATAGTCAAACGCTTGAAGAGGTAGAAGAAGGGGTTAGAAAATCGTATGCACAATTTATATTAAAAGAGGATATTCGTCTTCATATTTTTAGAAAAGAGGATCACCAATTTATTGGTTCAACTGGGCTGCACCGAATCAATTGGGAGGCAGGTTGCTTTGAGATCGGATATTGGTGTGATAGCCGTTTTACAAAAAAGGGGTATATTACTGAATCAACAACTTCTTTAATAAAAACTGTATTTGAAGATTTGCAAGCGAATCGCGTCGAAATCCGTTGTGATCCGGATAATATCGCCAGTCGCAGCATTCCAGAAAAACTCGGATTTACACTAGAAGCGACCTTAAAAAACAATAGTAAAAGCGCAGATGGAAAAACACTTAGGGATACTTGTGTTTTTTCAAAGCTAAAAAAATAGAAGAGACAGTATCTTTGTCTCTTCTATTCAATGATCTTCCCATATCTTCCTCCACCGCCCGCATGGAAATGAAGGTCTCCGTTTCTAGCTGCAACAATTAATTCTGCCACGCGTTTTGGAACAACCTCATATAAAGCTTCTTCCGGCACGTGATGGAGAATGGCCATTTCCGTTCCAAAATGATCTAGTAATTTTTGAAAAAGCTTTGGTCCGAGCCCTGGAATAAAGTCTAAAGGAACTTGATGAATATATGGAGGACGCCCCTGCCTTCCCTCTTTAGAGGTTTGAAGCTCTCGTATTCTTGTGGCAACTCCTTTGATGAATTTTGAATGGCCACAAGCTGCGCATGATTGATCGGACAACTGAACTTTTTCATTGCAGTGAGCACATACGGTTTCGTGATACTTTCCAAGCAATGGATCAAGACCATAGTTTGCTTCCACATACTGACCATCCTGGTTGTATAAAGCCTCCTGAAAGCTAGTAAAAGACAACTCTTTCATTTTTATCTGTTGATACTCTCTAGCGATTTTTCCTAATGAGTGTGCATCTGAATTCGTCACATACGAATAACGGTGAAGCTCACCTATTTGGTCTGCCATTTGCGTATTAGCACTTAAGCCAAGCTCTATGCCATCTATTAAGTTCGGATCAAATACCTCGGTGAGTGTCTGTTTTACCCCTTTTCCAAACAAGCTTTTAAAAGGAGTAAATACATGGGCTGGAATAAATAATCCTCCTAGCTCCTTCACCTTTTTCTGCAACTCGAGCCCTGTAACATAGATCCGCTGTGAGCTTAGGTTGATATTTTTCAAATGATTCGAAAGCCATTGAGAAAATTCCTTTAATCGAGCCATGTCAGGTAAAAAGGCTAGTATATGAATAGGTCCCATGCAGTTATCGTCATAGATTTCAAGTTCAGAACCCATAAGGATAAGCATGTCTCCATACAATAAACCACCTCTAGGGGCCTCTATTACTTCCCCTCCACTTATCAATGCTTCTATTTCTTGTATGACCTCAGGTGAATGGCAATCGATGATTCCAATGATATCCAATCCTTTGATCGTTCTCGCATGCTGAATAATATTTGTAAACGTTAATGATTTTGACCCCGTAATTTTCACTGCCTTCCCATTCCATGTTCTCCCAATATGGATGTGAAGGTCGGCGAAGTATGAGTTCATTTCTTTAATGCCTCTTGAAGTTGTAAGTATTGAACAGCGTAGGCTGTTTTTGCATCATATATTTTTCTCTCTTCTATGTACTCTAGTGCTTCTTCAAGCGTTAGCTCTACTAATGTTACAAATTCATCCTCATCTGGTGGTGCAGCGTCTTCTTTTTTCTCTAGTCCTCGTGCCACATATAAATGAACAAGTTCATCCGCGAAGCCAGGTGATGTGTAAAAAGATATCAGCCAGTCTAAGCTTTCACATACATAACCTGTCTCTTCTTCTAACTCACGCTTCGCACAAAGAGATGGTTCTTCTCCTTTTTCAAGCTTTCCTGCAGGAATTTCTACTACATCTCTTTCCAAAGCCTTTCTGTATTGCTCAACCATTACGATTTTTCCGTCATTCGTTATCGCAATAACCGCAACTGCACCGGGATGTTTAATCAGCTCGCGTTTTGAATATTTTCCATTCGGAAGCTCCACATCGTCTACCTGTAACGAGATGATTTTCCCAGAGAAGATCTTTTCCGATTTTATTGTTTTTTCTTCAAAGGATGAACTCATTTGTCTCCACTCCTGTTCTATAGTCAGCTAGTTTCCTCATACATTTTATCATACCTTAATTTGGAGGAAAGTGATGAAAATATACTTACATGGAAAAGGAATCGTTCTTGTCGGGAAAGCATGGGAAATTCGACACAAACTTCTCCAATATTCTAAAGACTATACTCTTGTAAAAGACTGGGTCGAGGACGAGAGAAAGAAAAAGTAAGGCTTGTTCTTCGCATCAATGGAAAATTTTCTGTAAAATAATGAGCAGAAGGTAATCTATTTTATAGAAGAAGGTGCTTAATCCCATGGAAAAGAGACGTCTTGGAAAGTCGGATTTGTATGTAACAGAACTAGGACTTGGATGTATGACGCTTGGAACAGATGCACTTGCAGCAGAACGAATCATCAATGCCTCCTTAGAAGAAGGAGTCAATTATTTTGATACGGCAGACTTATACGACTTCGGAGTAAATGAATCCGTTGTCGGACGAGCTTTGAAACCTGTACGAGAGAAGATAATTATTGCAACTAAGGTGGGAAACCGGTGGAACAGCAATAAGGCTGGTTGGAGCTGGGATCCGAGTAAAACGTATATTAAGGAAGCAGTTAAAGACAGTCTCACTAGACTCGGAACGGATTATATTGATTTATATCAGCTTCATGGCGGAACTTTGGATGATCCAATTGATGAAACGATTGAGGCATTTGAAGAACTTGTCAGTGAGGGAATTGTTAGATACTATGGCATATCCTCGATCCGACCAAATGTGATTCGGGAATATGCTAGTAAATCGAATATCTCATCCGTAATGATGCAGTACAGTATCCTTGATCGCCGTCCGGAAGAGGAAGCTCTAAGTGTTCTTCGTGAGAATGGTATATCAGTTGTGGCACGAGGACCTCTTGCAAAGGGTTTATTAAGTGATGTTGGTGTGAATAAAATTATGGAAAAGGGCTTTATGGATTATTCAGAGGAAGAGTTAGGCTCGCTCTTATTAAAATTGAAAAACCATTTTGGAGATCGGTCTTTAACTGAAGTTGCTTTGCGATATGTTCTTCATAACCCTACCACTGCGAGTGTTGTTGCTGGGGCAAGCACGGTGGAACAAGTGAAGAACAATGCAAAGGCTGTACGCTCTCAAGCCTTAACAGAAGAAGAGGTTTCTTTTATTAAGAAAGTTTCAAAAGCGAATATGTATGGTGAGCATCGGTAATACGAAAATGACCGTCTAACAATGGAAGGTCCTTCATCACAAAGATGAAGGACCACACATGCAATCACTTAAATTTCTTCCAATCAAATTCACTTTCATTTAGAAGTTCTTCAAACGTTTTGTTTTTTTCTTTTAGGCGGCGTTCTTCTCTTTTTCTTTCCTCTTCCGCTTCCTTTTTCGCTTGAGCTTGTTCCTCTAATTCATTTTTTGTATTCTTTAATTGTTTGACTAGATCCACATTCAATAGGTCACCGAGTGTGACTGGTTTGTCTTCGACTTTCTTTTGAGCCGGGCGAGTTTGTTTTTTCTTTTTCATTCAAAATCCCTCTCTACATGTTGATGACGAATATTATACCAAATGTTCGGTCATCGTTCTATCCATCACTAAAATGCATTTAATCGAACCTTCTCATCAATTAACAATTCAGGCTCAGTGGATGCAACCACTTCTTTAACCGTGTAGCCCTTTGCGACTTCCACCAACTTTAACCCATTAGAAGTTACATCAATGACAGCTCTGTCAGTAATAATTCTGTCCACTACACCTTGACCCGTTAAAGGCAAACTACAATTTTTAAGGATTTTTGCATCACCACTTTTGTTCGTATGCTCCATAATGACGATGATTTTTCTCGCCCCATGAACCAGGTCCATCGCTCCACCCATGCCTTTAATCATTTTCCCTGGAATCATCCAGTTCGCTAAATCTCCATTTTCGGACACTTCCATCCCTCCTAGGATGGCGATATCCACATGCCCACCTCGAATCATCGCAAATGACTCTGCACTATCAAAATAAGCAGCTCCTGGTATAGCCGTAACGGTCTCTTTCCCCGCATTAATTAAATCTGCGTCCACTTCCTCTTTCTTTGGAAAAGGTCCTATCCCGAGCAGACCATTTTCAGATTGTAAAACAACCTCTTTATCCTTTGATATAAAATTCGCAACAAGAGTTGGCATTCCTATCCCTAAATTAACGTAAAAGCCGCTTTCAATTTCTTTTTCTGCTCTCTTTGCAATTCTTTCACGAATATTTGTCATTTCCCCACTCCCTTTCTAGCCCTGAACGGTTAGTCTTTCAATCCTTTTTTCCTGTTTTCCAACAATGAGTCGCTGAACATAAATGCTCGGTGTATGGATTTCATTCGGGTTAAGTTCTCCTTTTTCATATAAATATTCTACCTCTGCAATGGTTACTTTCCCTGCAGCTGCCATCATGGGGTTAAAGTTTCGAGCCGTCTTATGATAAATGAGATTTCCCATTTGATCTCCCTTCCAAGCTCGAATGAGGCTAAAATCAGCTTGTAGCGCCTCCTCTAGTAAATATTCTTTTCCATTAAACGCTCTTGTCTCTTTTCCATTTGCAATGGGAGTACCTACTCCAGCCGGTGTATAAAAGGCCGGAATACCAGCTCCACCCGCTCGAATCTTCTCAGCGAGAGTTCCTTGTGGGGTCAATTCCACTTCAAGCTCTCCTGACAAAACTTGCCTCTCAAACTCTTTATTTTCACCCACATAGGACCCAATCATTTTTTTAATCTGCTTATTTTTTAGTAATAGCCCTAGACCCCATTCATCCACTCCACAATTATTAGAAATGACCGTCAAGTCAGTTACTTTCTTTTCAACGAGCGCTAAAATTAAATTTTCGGGAATGCCACAAAGCCCAAAGCCACCCACCATAAGAGTTGCACCATCATGAATATCCTTTACCGCCTCCAAATAAGACGTATAAATTGGTTTCACATCATTCACCCCTTCTCTTTATGTAAACGCTACCACTTCTCTGTTTCTAAAAAGAAAAACTCTTTTATTCCAAGAAAATTTCTATTATTCTTGCATATTCAAAATCAATCACTCTACAATTAACGTATGAAGGGGTGAAAAAAACATGACGATTGATTTACCTAACAAAGTGACAATTATTGAAGTCGGACCTCGTGATGGGCTTCAAAATGTAAGCGTTTTTATCTCAACGGAGGCAAAACTTCAATTTATTGACCAATTAAAGAAATCGGGTATTAAAGAAATGGAGATCACCTCCTTTGTCTCACCAAAGTGGGTTCCACAAATGCAAGATGCCGAGGATATTGTCTGGCACTCCCTAGATCTTAACACCCGCACTATTGTCCTAACTCCTAATCGTTCGGGTATTCAGCGAGCTCGCTTGTCCAATTGTCAAGAAATTGCTCTGTTCGTCGGAGTAAGCAACACGTTTAACCAAAAGAATATTAATCGAACAACGGCTCAGGCGACAGAAGAGCTTCTCCCACTTATAAAAGAGCTAAAAGAGCAAGGTGTTTTTGTACGAGCATGCATTTCTACCGCTTTTTACTGCCCGTTTGAAGGCCGAGTCGAAGAAAAAGAAACCATTCAATTATGCAAGCAATTCGTTCATGCAGGGGTGGATGAATTAAGTGTTGCAGACACCATCGGAATGGCTGCACCGCACGAATCGTATTCTTTGTTTTCAAAGCTTACTACTCTCTTTTCTACTACACTTATTACAGCCCATTTTCACGACACCCGAGGGATGGCACTTGCCAATATATTTGCTGCCCTACAAGCAGGGGTTTCCCGCTTTGATACATCTGCTGGGGGAATTGGTGGTTGTCCGTTTGCTCCAGGGGCGTCTGGAAATGTAGCCACTGAGGATGTTGTTTTTATGCTTGAAAGAATGGGCATTCAAACGGGTATACAATTACCCCTCCTTGTTCAGGCAATAGATGTTATCGCTCCACATCTTCCAAAACCCATTTCAAGCTCTTTTTATACTCTTTATTCCAAAGCTTAGAGATGCTTTCTAAGCTTTTTTTTGTTTTAAATTCCTGTTGAATGGTAAAATTAAGTAAAACACTTTGTATCGGAGGGATGTTTGCCTGAGAAAAGCACTCCGTTTCCTTTTGGGCTTTTTTCTTTTTTTTATCACTTTCGGTTTGTACTTTACCAATCGGCTTATGTATATGAGAACAAAGGATCCTCTTTTTGTTGTTGATCGTGAACAAACAGCAGGTCGTTACAACCCTGATGATTTTGATCGAATCCCTAAACGCGAAGTACTAATTACCTCACCATTTGGATACCCATTAAAAGCCATTGTGCTGGAGCCACATCATACAAAGAAGTACGTGATTATTTGTCATGGCGTTACCGAAAACAAATTCAATTCCATTAAATACATGAATTTGTTTATCGAAAGAGGTTTTAACGCGGTTATTTATGACCATCGTCGCCACGGAGAATCTGGAGGAAAAACCACCAGCTACGGTCACTATGAAAAATTTGATTTAAAAGCGATTGTTGATTGGTTAAAGGCGGACCAAGGTCCACATCTCCTTCTTGGTATTCACGGAGAGTCAATGGGTGCAGCAACTATGCTATTGTATGCAGGAATGCTTGAGGATGGGGCAGATTTTTACATCGCTGATTGTCCCTTTTCTGACTTTAAGGCGCAGCTTGCTTATCGTTTAAAGCGAGAATTTAAACTCCCTGGAAAGGTGTTTCTCCCTGTCGCAGATTTGTTCCTGCGAATTCGCGATCGCTACTCCTTACAAAGCATCGCTCCTATTACCGTTATTGACTCGATTAAAAAACCGATTCTTTTCATTCACAGCAAAGAGGATGATTTTATTCTTCCAACGATGACGCAAGCGTTGTATGAAAAGAAGAAAGGACCTAAAAAATTATATCTTGCTGAAAATGGTGTTCATGCTCAATCGTTAAACGAAAATAAGGAAGATTACGAACAAGTCATTGACGAGTTTCTCCATGATTTTGTTTTCTCCCCCATTTTTAAGCGATAAATAAAAAGCCAAGAACCTTTCTATAGGGTTCCGTTTTCCGGTGCTTTTCTTAAAATACGTGCCGAGATGACAGTCGTATTGGCATCGTCATTGGTATAAAAAAGGAATACTCGCTCCCTTTGAAATAAGACGTCTTGTCCTTATTCGAGTAACCTGCAAAAGTAAGAAATAAGCGGAGTTTTTCCGGTTAAATGTAGAATGAAGCCCGTTTCGGGGTAAATAAGGGGAGATTTTCCGTTTAAGCAAGAAAAATCTCCCCTTTTTCACGTTTTTTGAGTCAATAGGTGGAATTTCTCCGTCTAAATAAGCTATTTTTTATCGTATTTGCTAATTAAACGGAATTCCTCCGTCTATTTTTCAGCTCGGATGCTTAACTTGATCCGCCAACCGAAAAGCGCGGGCCCATTTGATCCGAGTTGCGTTAATCAGCAGCTATTTATCGTCTGGAAACCTTGATAAATAAGGATAGACGTATGCCAATTCATACGTCTATTATTGTGTCCTTTAATTAGAAAGCACCTGAAAACGGAACCCTATAATTTCTAACGTCTCGGCTTCTCTTCTGCAATCACGTTCTTCTCCTTATTTAGTGCTCGAATGTAAGGGTACTTCTTCATTTCAAAAAAATACCTCTTTCCTTCTATGTCAATTATTTTTAAATTGACGTATTGATTGCCAGTTTCTGATCCTTCAATAGATACAATGTCCGCACTTTCAACCTGTCCATATGTAAGCTGAAATCTACTTAGAATTTCCCCCTGACTGCTGTAATCATATATGTCTCTGTAATAGACGGTTAGTGGGGCATTCCCTTTATATTCCCAATGATTACTGCCTTCATTCGTCCAGCCCTTCTCTTCATCCCCCTCCAAGTACGCGATGCTTAACGCGTCAAATTCTTCTCCCCCATTCTCTTGTGTTGTTGTATACATGATGATCGCACCATCCGTAAGCTTTTCTTCTACAATGGTTTCTTTTACTTCAAAAGGCACTGCCACTTCTATAGTTGCTGCCCGACATGATGTGAGTAGAATAGCAATACCAATTAGCAGTAATCCTCGCCAATCCCGCATATCATCCCCCCACTATCAGTCAATGTAAGAATCATCCAAAAAATGCTAATTTTTCTTTAAAAAGAAAAACAGATCTACTTTTTGTAGTAGATCTGCTCGTTGTATGGTTCTATTTTGTTTTATCAACAAAGGCCATTCTTGGGTTTAGGTATTGTCCTACACTTTTTAATTGGAATGTATTTGAGCCTTTAGAGAAATCAATTTTTAGTTCTTCATCAAGAAATACCGCCTTTGATTTTTCGATATAAACCGTTTGCCCATTCGTTTCAATGGCTGTATCATCATCCTCATCCAGCTCATTCACTAACCATAGAGTTGGTACACCACTTACTACACACCCACAGCCTTCTATATCGTACTTTAGCTTCAAAAAGCCTTGCTTTCCACTTATCTTCTCGGTAATCTTTTGTGCTGCTATTTCTGTTATCGTAATATTCATTGTCTGTTCCTCCAGCTTTTCATCATGTTTCCTACGCCACTTCATATAATCATTGTAACATAGCGTTTTTGTATTGCCCTATGATTTGCTTTTCGGCAATGAATCCTTTACGATATTATTACATTTTTTTGGTAGGAGTGATCAGTTTGTCGAAGGTTCAGATTAAAGTAATGGACAACGGTTCTTTACGTGTCACTGGTGAGGTTGAATTAATTGATATGGACGGAAATGTATTTGAAACGAAACCCACGTTCTCTTTATGCCGTTGTGGTCTCTCATCTAAACGCCCCTTTTGCGATGGATCGCATAAAGGAAAGTTTCAGGCTCGTGATCGCGCAGTAAAAACTCCTGAATAATCTTCAATCAGCGGTTTCCTTTTTGGAGACTGCTCTTACTCTTTCATTTGTACATCTACAATGCTCGAAAGGGGGACTCGGTGAACCTCCCCAAAATGATCCACAATATGAAGCCTTTGCTGAAACTCATCCCAATAATGGATTTGTCCGATAATTAATTCATGCTTCCGGTAACGATAATGAGTGACCATCACCACTTGATGCTCCTCCATTGCCGTTAATAACAAATGGTTCATCTCCTCCAGCTTTTGTTCATCCATCTCCTTTTCTTTCTCGTAAGAATCCGCTTCCGCCCAATCACGCAATAGCTTTACATGCTCAGGAAGCATCATTGATGTCCACTTGATTCTTCCTCTATCTCGAATCATCCTTGTTCCTCCTTACCTCTTATGACCGCCAACTAGCTTGGCACGATGCTTCGCTGTTCCCGCTGCTGTATACGATACCGCACGTAATAGAGCACCATGTCCATACCGATTGCGGATGCGGTCCACAACATACCCGAGCTCTCGTTCCTTCCAGCCATTCGGTTCAAAAATATTTAACTGATAGTCTGTATCATCACAAATATTGCTAAGGGCGATGGAGATTTTCCGCACCGTTTTTCCTTCATAATGCTCAGCAAATAGACGTAGACAAACATCATACAGCTCCATCGTGACGTTCGTTGGTACTTCAATCGACCGCGAACGGTAAAAGCCGCCACCGAACTCGTCCTGACTATAACCAATGCCGAAACTGATTGTTCGACCTGCTTTCTTATGGGTTCTTGCTCTTCTCGCAACCTCTTCACACATTTCTAGAATTACACGTTTAATTTCTATTTCTTCTTTATAATCACGAAGCAAAATTTGACTCTTTCCAAAGCTAATTTGCCCTTCCATAATAGGTGCTCCAATTTCGGATAAATCCACTCCCCATGCGTGGTGGTACAGTTGATTTCCCATAATCCCAAACTTTTTCTCAAGCTTTTGCAAATCGAAACGAGCAAGCTGACCGACCGTAAAGATTCCCATTCCATTTAATGTTTTCTCTACCCTTCTTCCGATTCCCCACATCTCACGTAAAGGGGAAACATTCCAAAGCTTTGTTCTTACATCCTCGTACGTCCATTCAGCAATCCCCTTCTTTTTCGCTTCCAAATCAAGACAAAGCTTCGATAATAGCATGTTCGGACCAATTCCAATTGCACAGGGCAGCTGAAATTCTCGCTCAATATCATCACGAATCTTCTGTGCAACCGTCCAGGCATCTCCCCATAAATGAAGGGCTCCATCAATTTTTAGAAAGCTCTCATCAACGCTATACGTATGAATAGCTTCTTTTGGAACATAACGATGAAACACCTTCGTAATTTCGGTGGAAATACGTAAATAAGTAGCCATTTTCGGTTCAACTACTTTAATCTTCGGATCCTTTGGAATTTCAAACTTCCTTGATCCTGTTTTAATGCCAAACTCTTTCTTCATCTTCGGGGAGGCTGCCAGCACAATGCTTCCCTCCCGCTCTTTATCACCAATCACCGCCAAATAACACTCAAGTGGATCCAGTCCTTCAATAACGGCTGAACAGCTAGCATAAAAACTCTTCATGTCCACACATAAAATCGTTTGATGGGGCAACTCACTGTAATTAATCATCGTGTTCTCTCTCTCCCAAACATCAAATAGGAACATTCGTTCTCTTTTTAGTATATTCTTATATTAAGCGAATATACGTTCTGTTTCAATGGAAATTTTATTCTCAATTTCTTTTTGTCCATTTTGATAAGTTATAATGGCTAAAGAAGAGGTGTACGGGAATGGAGAAGAAACTTATTTATAAAATGATTAGGCAATGCTTTCAGCAGTACGAGCATGAGGCAAGTGAAGAGGACTATGAGAAATTGTACGAACGGGTTGTTGAAGAGGCCGAAGAAGCTGAAGTTGCTTTGTATGAACTCATTAATGATGTCGTATACGAATACCTAACCAATTAAAAAAATCACCCACAAGGTGATTTTTATTTTTTATCGAAGAAGCCGCCAACAAAGCGTTCAGCGAGACCTGGGATAAGATTATAGATGGTACTACCCATATTCATCCAGCCTGGAAGGTTAAGCTCACGCTTAGGGTTGAGCATTAATTGAATAATTCTTTCAGCAACGTAATCCGATTTCAGCATGAATCGATTCACGTTTTTTACGTAGTTTCCTGATTTATCGGCAATGGAAAAGAAATTGGTTTCTATCGGACCAGGATTCACCGCTGATACGCGTATATTTGATTTCGCAAGCTCTAATCGTAAGCTATTTGAAAATCCTAATACTGCATGCTTCGTAGCCGAGTATCCACTGGACTTGGGAGTGGCGAGCTTTCCCGCCTGTGAGGCAATATTAATGATATGACCTGAATGTTGAGCTATCATTACAGGAAGAACCTCTTTCGTACAAGCCATTAAACCGAGGACGTTCACTTGAAACATTTTTTCAATATCAGCAAAATCGGCCTCATGGAAGGAATCAAACACGCCAAACCCAGCATTGTTTACGAGAATATCGATATGGCCAACCTCTTGTTTAATCTGTGAAAACACCTGTTGAACCTGATCAATATCACCTACATCCAATTGAAAAAACAAGGGACTCCCACCCGTTTTTCGGCTAATTTCTTCACTGATTATTTGTAGCTTGTCAATGGAGCGAGCTACAAGAATAGGCCGTGCTCCACGCTCAGCCGCCATAAGTGCTACCTTTTCTCCAATCCCTGACGAAGCTCCTGTAATAACAATATGTTTCCCTTTTAATTTATCCAATACAATCACCATCTTATCTATGTAGCATTAAATATAACTTACCACAAACCCTTTGAAAAAAGCTAAAAAATCATGCATACGTATTAACTACCTCGATTAGCCTTCTTACTCCTACCCTTAGCTGTTCTTCATTGGCGTAAGAATAACTTAAACGAAGCGAAGAGGAAAATCCTTGTTGTAAAGGGTCACAAATCAATCCAG
This sequence comes from Robertmurraya beringensis, assembly GCF_042433785.1. Lineage (NCBI taxonomy): Bacteria > Bacillati > Bacillota > Bacilli > Caryophanales > Bacillaceae > Robertmurraya > Robertmurraya beringensis. The sequence goes on from NZ_JBHLUU010000124.1 coordinate 96,753, forward strand.
GGACAAAGGAAACCGAATTCTCAATCGCTTTTTGCAGCAACTGATCTGTTGGAAGGGGGTCAGGAAGCTGAACCCATAAATTTAAGCCTCCATCGGGACTTATCCAGCTCCAATTCGTCTTCTGTAATTCTTCCTCCATAATTTCCTTACGAATTTGCAGAGCGATTCTAAGTTTTTCTAGGTGCTGCTGCAGCCGAGGTGAGGAAAAATAGTGAAGAAAGATTTTTTGATTAAGTAATGGTGAGCCATTATCGGCAAGCCCTTTAACCGTAAGCAATCCATCCTTCATGGCAGGTGGAACAACACAAGCTGCCACACGTAGTCCAGGTGAAACATATTTGCAAAAGCTTCTTACATAGATGACGACACCAGCTGTATCAAATGTATAAAGAGGCGGTGGTGGTGCTTTTTCGAAATAAATATCGTGATACGCATCATCCTCAACAATTACACAATTGTATCGTTCAGCTAGTTCCACTAACTTCTTTCGTTGTGCCGTTGGAACCGTATACCCAGTTGGATTATGAAAAGTTGGATTCACATAAAACAATCTGGGTTTATATTGTTTCATAAGCATTTCTACTTTCTCTAAATCATAACCATAAGGCTGAATATCGATCGCTATCAAATGGGCATCCTGGCTTTTAAAAATATCAATTGCAGCGCTATAGCTTGGGCGCTCAAGCAGCACCGTATCTCTTGGTTTGATAAATAATTGAGAGATCAGATGGAGTGCTTGCTGAGAGCCTGAAGTGATGAGGATATCATCATGGGAAAGATGCGTTTTATAACGTGTAATAAAATAGGTCGCCAAGGTATCACGCAGCTCCATATCCCCTTGTACGGTAGAATATGTGGAAAGCACCTTAGGATACAAATCAAAAACCTTTTTAACATAATCTGATAGGAAATGATTAGGCAATAAATTAGGATCAATTAATGCTTGGGAAAACTGATATTGAACGCTTTGTTGGTGTATCTCAGATAGAGTATATGTTTTCTCATTAGCTCGAAGCAAAGAGTGACCATCTATAGGGGATGTAGAACTTCCTTGAACATAATAACCAGATTTATCTTTTACAAATACCTTTCCTTGTTGCTTCAGCATTTGATAGGCTTTGTAAACGGTCAACCGGTGAACGTTCATTTCCATTGACAATTCACGAATCGACGGAAGCTTGTCACCAGTCTTCCAGTCCGAACGCTCTATTCTTTGCCATAAATACTCATATACTTCCTCAAAAAGGTATTTTCGCTGTTTATTCATTAAAGACACCCCCTTATGATTGTTGATTGTAACATAATTTACCTTCATCTGTTCTGTTCATCCATAACTGTTCTATTCTGCTAGCGGTATGATTAGTCGCAAGGAGGAATGGAAAATGATTATTTTATTTTATTTACTCATGTGCTTTATCTTTGGAACCACCTTTTTAGCGATTAAAATAGGGGTCGATGCAGGAATACCACCGTTTTTCGGTGCTGGTGTTCGATTTTTCAGTGCCGGGATTCTATTATTTCTATTTATGAGGTGGAAGGAAAAGGTTTCTTTAAAAATTCTTTTTAGAAAAGAACTCTTTTTCACAGGGGTGGGGTTAACATTCGGAACTTTCGCCACATTATATTGGGCAGAACAATACGTTTCTTCAGGGGTAGCAGCGGTTCTATCGGCAACTGGACCGATGATGATTTTAATCATATCCACAATATTACTAAAGCAGAAAACATCTTTTACATCCACGATAGGATGTATAATTGGTTTGGCTGGCGTAATCGTGTTAATTTTACCGAGCATTTCTTTAAACGTACATTTCTTATGGATCATGGGATGTCTAGCAATCGTCTTAGGTGAAGTCTTTTATGCTTCAGGTACAATTTATACCAAACGGGTGAAAGAGAAGATCATTGCTTCTCCCCTTGTATTAAACGCCGTTCAAATGATGTACGGTGGTTTACTTTTATTGCTACTGTCTTTGATAACAGAGAAGGTTCAACCCTTAACTTTGGTTCACACGGCATCTATTGGTTCCCTAATATATCTAATCATCATTGGATCTATGATTGGACATAGCCTTTATTATTGGCTTGTGACAAAAACGGATCCTGTGTTCCCTTCCACATGGCTATATATTTCACCGCTTATCGCAGTGGGATTAGGTGTCACCTTCTACCATGAAGAAATGACATGGTATACCGGTATTGGTGCCGTTACCATTTTATTAGGGACGATTTTAGTAAACTACTCTGCTTTACAATCTCTACTATGGAAAAAAACTCTTTTCCCAAAAAGGGTAAAATGATGCTCCTTACCTATATAGGAAGGAGCCTCATTATCATTATAAGATTGCACTGTAAATAAAGGTGTCCTTTACCTTTGTGGCTTTTATTTTCTTACCATCTAATAAATAGTCTAACTGTGCGATGGATTCAGAAATGGTTAGCCCCAGCTGTCTCTTGTAGACGGAAGGAAATAGACGTTCACATATTTGAAAAGCGGTCATAGATTCCCGCTCCAGCCATTCCTTCACTTGCTCAGCGCGTAAAACTTGATGAGATAGTCGCTTTTCAACCAGACCATGAACATCTGTTATCTCTTCACCATGTCCCGCATAAGTAAGACGAATAGGAAAGGTAAGAAGCTTCTGTAAGGAATCATTGACTTGCAACTGTGGCTTTGGACGTTCTCTCTCTCCTGGGAGCGGAGGCTCGAGAAGTGGATTCGCTGAAATATGCGCCAATAAAAGATCTCCCCCAATCAGCACCCCATCCTTTTTACGAAATAAACCGATCTGACTTTGGGCATGACCAGGCGTTTCAATGACCGTCCATTCAGATAATCCGATTGGAACATCCCCCTCTGAAAGCGTACCTGTTAACGATCGGTTGCAGGAAAACAAAAGCATTTGTTTCATTCCACCGATAAAAGGATCATAATACTTGTCCGGAATGCCACATTCCACAAACAGCTGCCGATAAAAAGAGTCGTAGTCATGATAAAACTCTTCGGTTCGATTTAGCCAGCGTTCATTGTTAGCATGTCCATAAACCTCTAAATGAGGAGAAAACCAATCGAGCAAGCCTGCATGATCCGGATGATCATGGGTCAGTATGACTTGTTCGATATCTGTTAGCTGGAGACCTAGTTGAGCCAGTTGATTTTGAAGCGATATAAATGCTTGCTCCGTATTTGGACCTACGTCTACTAATGTCAAGCGTTCCCCCTTTATTACATACACGTTCACATCGCCGACTGGAAAAGGAGTAGGCAAAACCAGTTTTGCAATTCCATCACGCCATTCTGTCATATTCGAACTCCTTGATTATGAATGTTATATAACAATAGTACATAAGTATATTTTACCCAACGTTATCAAGGATGTCATTATTTTCATATACTGTTTTTTGAAAAATTTGAAAAATCGGGCGGTATTCCCTCTTGACAGAAAGGCTTGTTATCTTGCATAATCACTAGTAAATCATTTAGAGCGTTAAAGTGGCAATGAATAAGACCAGTACGTGGCAAAAGACGAAAGAGAGTAAAGCTCACCGGCTGAGAGGCTTTACCGTCCCTTACCCACCGAACCTACCTTATGAGCTGTTAGGTAAACCTAACCGTGTTCTCCGGCGTTAACGGATTTGAGTTTCATTTATGCGTGAACGCGTAAAAATGAAAATGAAGGTGGTACCACGGAAGCTAAGACCTTTCGTCCTTGTTAGGATGAAGGGTCTTTTTTGTTTTTATAAATGGATTTTTAGGAGGAAGAAACGTGGAGAAAATAGCGATTATCGGAGCAGGATCAATGTCAGAGGCATTAATTGCGGGGATTGTGGAAAATCAATTAATTAGCCCAGAAAAAATATGGGTGACCAATCGCAGCAATGCAGATCGACTGGCAACACTTCACGAGCAATACGGCGTCAGCTCCACGTATGATCATCGTGAACTATTGGAAGGAGCAGACATGGTTCTACTTGCGATGAAGCCAAAGGATGCTGCAGCCTCCATTGAACAAGTACGGCATTTATTAAAGTCAAACATGTTGATTGTCTCTGTTTTAGCAGGTGTCTCAATGGATTCGATTGAATTACTCTCACAAAAGCAGCTAGCAATCGTTCGCGCGATGCCTAATACATCAGCAACAGTAGGCCTATCTGCCACAGCAATTGCTGTCAATGATAAAGTAGATGACGATCAAAAAAGAAATGTGCAAATGCTTTTTGGTACAGTGGGAATGACAGCTTTTGTAGAGGAACACCAATTAGATGCCGTCACAGGCTTATCCGGTAGTGGCCCTGCATATATCTATTATTTGATCGAAGCGATGGAAAAAAGCGCCGTCGAAATAGGCTTAGAGCGAGAAATGGCCCAACAATTAATTGTTCAAACCTTAATTGGTGCCGCACAAATGGTAGCCAAGACGACTAAAACGCCACAGGAGCTTCGCCATGCGGTTACAAGTCCTGGAGGAACAACAGAAGCAGGTTTAAAAGTACTTGCTGCTCACGGGGTTCAAGAAGCGTTTGTGGAATGTATTAAAGAGGCGACAGCTCAGTCAAAACGGATGGGGAAGGCGATTGCAGAGCAGATGGAAAGTGTTCAGAGGAGTTTGTGAGATTTTTAAAATCAGGTACCACTTCGTTGGTGGTATCTGTTTATTGTTTACACACTCCACATGACTTGGATGTTGCCCTTTTGTGGAAGAAGAAAAAAGGACCGCCACAGCAAATATTTTAATGCAGTAAAACACCAAAAACACCTGCCTCGCTTTACATCTCAGGAGGTCCAGGCGTTTTTTATAGGTATTGGGTCTACTTATATCTGTTTAATATTTCTTTTGGAATATGACAATAATCATTTGGACATCTAGCTAACCTATCTTGATGTTCTTCTGCACTTCTCACATAGTTTGTAAGAGGTAATACTTCAACAACTATAAGGTCATAATCATTTCTCTCACTAAGAAACGCCTTAGCCTCTATTAAGTGCTCAGGCTTTTCACTATACACTCCTGTTCTGTATTTCTTACCAACATCCTGTCCTTGTTTATTCAAACTGTACGGATCAATAATTTCAAAAAAATATCCCATTAATTCCTTGATCGTTACAACCTTCGGATCAAATCCTGTTTTTACACATTCGGCGTAGCCATCATAATCACTATCAAGTGTTTGACTTGTTCCATTAGCTCTTCCCGCTTCTGTAAACTTAACTCCAGGTAAAGTTTTTATAAAAGCTTGTACTCCCCATAAACATCCACCTGCAAAATATACTATTTCCATATTGACTCTCCTCTTTGTTTAAACACCCAAAATTTTCATTCTAAATAAATAAAAAAGGAAAAAACTGCTGTTACTATGATACGGCTTATTCAAATTACTTTTTAAACACCTTCGGATAAATAATAGTATTCAATAAAAAGGGCATTAATCCTTCTAGAATCAATTCACCTGTTACTTAACACGGCTATCCGAGAATAATCTTTTTTTAGGATTTATCCCCTCTGCATTATACAAGACAAGCTTGAAAGGTAACTTTTTATAAACATTTTAAAAAGATCAATAATAATACACCAAAAGAATATCGAAAACTCCTAAAATCAGGAATTTGAGGTTACTGGTAATTTGAGGTTTTGAAAAGGAGATTTAGAATGAATCGAGTTTTAGGTCTGGATGTTTAAAAGGTAAGAAGAACAAAAGTAACAGTGAAATCGTTGGAGGTTTACAGACAAAGGCGGCTTCTTTGAGAGACTAACTTGAACCATAATACAGAACCAAAATTAGCATATGAATTACTCAAACCCTATAGCTTGAATTTTTTCGTTGTATTACCAACACTGTGTATAGAAAGCTAGTAAGAGAGAAAACTAATTTTAAGTATTTAATTTTTTTAAGGGTGGGAGCATATTTGGGGGTAAACGTACTGTGGATTACATTAGCGTTTTGTGTTGGTTTAATTATCCTAAATGTGCTTAATACTGTTCTAGTGGAACGGATGAGTAGTGATTTGGCTTTTGCTATTACTGGGGTGGTACTTCTTGTTAGTGGTATGGCCTATCTTGTAACTTGCGGAATTATGCTAGAAGCGTTATAGGGGGCAATTGCTCTTAGTAGGAGTTCTGTATTTGCGGAACTCCTTTTTTATTATAACTTAGGGGATTCCATTAGAGAGTATTTGATTGGTTCTTTCCTATAGAACAAGTATAATCAAAACTGTAATATAACTACTTACAAATAAAAGGGTGTTTTGATGTCCTTATTTCTAATGGTGTCTTCCTTATTAGCTATCAGCATTGTAGTTTGGCTTCTGATCTTTATTGATGCAAAGATGGGACTACAGAGAATCGATCGTCTCGAAAACGAACCAGCGTCTAAGGTCGGTCCTTTAGTGTCTATTATTGTTGCGGCACGTAATGAGGAAAAAGGAGTAAAAGAAAGCCTACAAAGTCAAATTTCGCAGAGTTATGATCGTTTGGAATGGATTTTGGTGAACGACCGATCAACCGATCACACTCCTAACATTATGAACGAGATTCAGTCTGAAAATAAAAATATAAACGTGATCCACATCACAGATCTTCCACCAGGATGGTTAGGGAAGAATCACGCGATGTATGTTGGAGCAAAGCAAGCAAGAGGAGAACTTCTCTTATTCACAGATGCAGACGTGATCTATCACAGAGATGCAATCGCAAAAGCCGTTCATTATTTTATGACACATGAACTAGATCACTTAACAGCTGCTCCTAATTTACGAGGGCAGCGATTATGGTTGAATAGCTTTATTGCCTTTTTTATGTTTGGTTTCTCCTACTTTAAACGTCCTTGGCTTGCGAATCATCCTCGTTCCAAGGTGGGAATAGGAATTGGAGCATTTAATCTAGTGAGGAAAGATGCTTATGAGAGGTTAGGAACTCACGAAATCATTAAAATGCGTCCGGATGATGATTTAATGCTTGGAAAAAAGATGAAGGAAATGGGATTCAGACATCGAATGGTAACGGCTTTGACACTTCTTGAGGTTGAATGGTACTCCACTTTAAAAGAGGCACTTATTGGCTTAGAGAAAAATACGTTTGCGGGACTGCATTACCGAATTAGCATGGTGATGTTTGCGATTTTCGGAGTATTTGTGTCACAGGTACTCCCCTTCTTTACTCTATTTTCCTTGGAACCTATCATAATGTATTTGAGCATCGGGAATATTTTTTTGCTCGCATGGATTTACGCCATGATTATTAAAAGAATGACAACCTATTCGCCATGGATGTTTCTCCTCTTTCCATTTACTTCCATGTTGTTTATTTACTCCATCATTCGGGCTAGCTTCTTAACCTTTAAAAGAGGGGGCATTATTTGGAGAGGGACGAAATATCGCTTAAAAGATTTACGTAACAACAATACGTAATTCTCTTAAAATAAATCGGGACCCTATTGTACCCGATTTATTTGTGTACAGGAATCGTAATTTCTTTAAAATCATCAGCGATTTCGGTATTCGGAAACACTTCTCTCGCTTCCTCCACATGTAATTGCGAAGCTCTTTTGTCGTATCTTGAGCTAATATGAGTAAGACACAGTTGTTTCACACCAGCGTCTCGCGCGACCTGTGCGGCTTGTGTAGTCGTTGAATGAAAGTAATCATACGCAAGCTGTTCCTCTCCCCTAGAAAACGTAGCCTCGTGGATGAGAAGGTCAGCGTTTATTGCAAGTAAACTGGCGTTGTCACATAGTCTTGTATCACCTAAAATCGTTACGATCCTTCCCTTTATGTCTTCACCACGAAACTCGGAAGAATCAATGATAGTTCCATCTTCTAAAACAACGTTTTCTCCAGCCTTAATTTTTTTGTATAGAGGACCAGGTGGGATTTTTGCTTCCTGTAGCTTTTCTACTAATAAAGAGCCTGGACGGTCCTTCTCCACCACTCGATATCCGTATGATGGAATTCCATGCTCCAATTTACGAGCTTCAACTTTGAACTGCTCATCTTCAAAAACAATCCCCTCCTCAATTTCTACGATCTTTAGAGGGTACTTTAAATACGTTCCGCTTACTTGCAAAGAAATATCTACATAATCTTTTATCCCCTTAGGTCCATATACCGTTACGAGTGACTCTCCGCCTTGGAAGGAACGACTGGACAATAAACCAGGCAAGCCATAGATATGGTCGCCATGAAGATGAGTAATAAATATCTTTTCAATGCGGCGTGGCTTAACAGACGTATGTAAAATTTGATGCTGAGTGGCCTCACCACAGTCAAACATCCAAAGGGTCCCTCTCTCATCCAACAGCTTCAGTACAAGAGAGCTTACGTTTCTATGTTTTGCGGGAACTCCTGCGCCCGTACCGAGAAATAAAATATCCAATTCAAACGCTCCTTTATGTAAAAGGCTCTTTTCTAAAACATTGTTGCTATCTACACACTTTTTCGGAAATAAACTATATGTTCAACAGCCAATCTGGATTTTATCACCTTAGAAAAGAGCTACTCTCAAAATAGACCAATAAAACTTAGCATTATACGGGGAAAAATCCGGCTTCTAGGTTTTTTCCAAACCAACAAACTTTACGAAAACAGCCATGTAAAAAACCGACGTCAATAAAGACATCGGATTACTATCATTATTACCATCACTATACCATATTTGTCACGAGATACTTACTAGATATGCAGATCTCTCTTTTCATAAGCGATAAAGGTATAGCTCGTCATGACTACAACTAATAGGGCGCTTACCGTAATATATATGGCTTCATATCCGGTTCCACTAATGATGTCCTTTGCCTCAAAATATTTGAAAGGAGTAAAGACAGAAAGAATCTCGAGATTCTCGTTAAGGTCAATCGCCATTGATAAGAAAAAGGCAATTAGTAACACAGCAGTAGAAATACTTGCAGCTCTTTTAGGATGCTTAATGCTAGCAGCAACGGATGTTCCTAAGGATAAAAACAGGAGCTGCAGGATAAACATACCACCCATTAATTTAGCAATCTCGATCAGATACGACTCATCTGTCTTATTATAATAATCCACCATCAAATGTGAAATCAAAAAAGTGACAAGATTTAGCACAAAAATAGCGATCAAGGATGCCATCCATTTCGAAAAGATCACCTGTTTTCTAGAGATTGGCTTCACTAATAAGAATTCTGCTGTTTTATCTCTCTCCTCTTTAGAAATGATATTCGCTCCTAACATCACAGCATGAATCGTAGTCATAACCATTAAATATAAAAACAAAATGCCGTAATAACCGCTAACAGTCGTTAAATCCAACGAGCCTGTTCCCATAATGGCCTGCATGGCTTTTGGCATACTTGCCATGAGATCATTAATAGACTGACCGGAAGATTCTGTTGCCACGTACTTACTCATCCCCCCAGCTACCATAGCAAGAATTCCTAAACACCAAATAACGAGTGACTTTCTTAGTGCTTTTAACTCTCTAATAAATATATTCACCTTACCCCCTCCTTCCTTACACCGCATTCATATCCCTTTTAGTATAGATGTAAAAGCTAGCAATAAAAGCTGCTATAATCCACACCAAACCGACTATCACATACGACCATTCATACTGACTGTATTTAATAATATACATGTAGTCAAAATACTTGAAGGGGGTAATATATCGAACGGACGCTTCACCCACTGTAGATCCAAACATTCCTATAAAAAAGAAAGCAAAGACGACACCTAGTGATAAAGAGAGAACCGATTTCAACTTAGGTAATAGCATGGAAGCAATCACTCCAATGGCTAAAAACATAACTTGAACGAAAAAGAGCGTGAATGAAAGAAGAAAAAATGCTTGTTCATTAAAATTCTCTGTCTTTACATAGGAAGCAATAAAATAAGCACAAAGAATGAAGGATAGGCTAGTAATTGCAATAGACACAAATGCCGCAGAAAGCTTTGATACAATGATCGTTGTCCTTGAAACAGGCTTGGTAAGGAGAAAATCAACTGTCTTTTCCCGTACCTCCTTGGATAGGATAGATGCACCTATCATCATCGCCTGTATCGCACCGCATAACGAGATATACATGAAAACATACGAATAAAAACCAAGGATGCTAGTAAAATGACCAATTTCAATCCCAACCGCTTTACGCAATGCTTCCGGGAGAGTTTGTAAAAGCTCGTTCACTTGATCTGCATCTTTCGCAAACGAAGGAAAAAGTGACATAAAAAAGAGCACAAGTGCAATAAGAGAAACCGTCCAAACAATCGTCGACTTTCCAAAAGCTCTTATTTCATGAAGAAAGATATTCACCTTCTACTCCTCCTTTTCGTAGTAGTGCATGAAAATCTCTTCAAGGGTTGGTTCTTCTACCCACAAATTCTGAAGTGGTATCTCTGCAATTTTTCTAATAATTGCATTCATATTCCCTTTGTAGATAAAGGACACCGTCTTTTCTTTCACCATAATATCTGTGACACCATCTAACTGAAAAACTTCAGAAGTTACGTGATTAACAGCTTCAAGTCTAAATTTCTTATAACTATTCTCTGTTAAAGCGCTCATCGTCTCGACCTTCACGATTTCGCCTTCTTTAATAATAGCCACACGATCACAAAGTTTTTGAACCTCACTTAAAATATGGGAGGAGAAAAGAATGGTAGCTCCCTTTTTATTCTCTTCTCTTAATAATTCAAAAAATTTCTGTTGCATTAATGGATCCAAGCCACTTGTCGGCTCATCAAGAATAATGAGCTTTGGTTCGTGTAATAATCCTTGAACGATTCCAACCTTCTTTTTATTGCCAAGTGAAAGATCGTTAATCTTCTTAGAAACATCTAGATTCAACGTTTCAGCAAGCTCATGTATTCTCTTTGTACAATCCTTTTTATAAAAGCTTGCAGAATACTTAAGCAAGTCAATAACTTTCATATTTTCATAATAAAAGACTTCTGATGGAAGGTACCCAATCTCCTTCTTAATCTCGGGGGCATATTTAATACAATCCTTCCCAAAGATCGTAGCACTCCCACTTGTTGGATAAATAAGCGCAAGCAATGTTCGAATGGTTGTCGATTTCCCAGCTCCATTTGGTCCAATGAATCCAAAAATCTCTCCTTCTTTTACAGAGAAACTGACATTAGAAATCCCTCTTGCTTTTCCATACATTTTCGTTAACTGATTGCTTTCAATCACATTCATAAAGAAAGCCTCCTTTTCAGACAGTTAAACTTTCTAACACCATCATACTACATGAAAAATAAGGTAACAATTATTTTATGAAATATTTTTATCAAAACATTTCATAAAATAAATTAATAACGCTTTCATTTGTATTAAGGATAGTTCAAGCGATTTGGTTAAAAATAAATACGTAATTTTGTGAAGAATTATTTGCTTATTTGGCTAGAAACCGATAAAATTCTGTACTTGTATAGGTCAATTTTTTTTATAAAAATACATATATAACATGGAAATACCCTGGAAGAGAGGTTCTTAACGTGACACAAAACGAGAAACCGACTGCATTAATCATGATATTTGGAGCAACTGGTGATTTAGCAAATAGAAAACTGTATCCTTCGCTCTATAAACTGTTTGAAAAAGGAAATCTTTCAGACAAATTTGCTGTCATCGGAGTTGCAAGAAGACCATTAACGAATGAGGAATTCCAAGAGAATATCAAAAAATCGGTAAAGTCTTCAATTCAAAAAGAGGATCGAATCGATGAATTTGCTTCTCATTTTTACTATCATTCACATGATGTAACTGATTCAAATTCATACGCAGTGCTTAACAACCTAGCAAATCAACTTGACTCAAATTATGATTTACAAGGAAATCGCATCTTCTACTTAGCGATGGCACCTGAGTTCTTTGGAACAATTGCACTACATTTAAAAGAAGATGGGTTGACCAATGTGAGCGGGTTTAAACGCTTAGTCATTGAAAAACCATTTGGACATGATCTTCAATCAGCACAAGAGTTAAATGATCAAATCAGAACCGCCTTCTCTGAAGATGAAGTGTACAGAATCGACCACTACCTAGGAAAAGAAATGGTTCAAAATATTGAAGTTATTCGATTCGCCAATGCGATTTTCGAGCCGCTTTGGAACAACCGTTATATTTCGAATATTCAAGTAACTTCTAGTGAGGTTCTTGGAGTAGAAGAACGTGGACGCTATTATGAAAAAAGTGGTGCGTTAAGAGATATGGTTCAAAATCATATGCTCCAAATGGTCGCATTACTTGCGATGGAGCCACCAATTAAGCTAACCACAGAAGAAATTCGCTCAGAAAAGGTGAGAGTCCTTCGTGCTCTTCGTCCAATTGAAGGTGAAGAAATAAAAGAATACTTCGTTCGCGGTCAATATGACAAAGGCACAGTGGAAGGTACACAGGTTTTAGGATACCGCGAAGAGCAAATGGTTAACCCAGAGTCTAACACAGAAACATATGTAGCTGGAAAATTGATGATTGATAATTTCCGCTGGGCAGGGGTTCCTATTTATATACGGACAGGAAAGAGAATGGATGCCAAATCTACAAAAATTGTTATCCAGTTTAAAGACATTCCTATGAACCTATATTATAGCCCTGAAGAAACATTGAATCCGAACCTACTTGTGATTCATATTCAACCTGAAGAAGGCATTACACTGCATCTAAATGCGAAAAAAGCGGGTCAAAACATCGCAGCCACTCCTGTTAAGTTAAACTATGCAAATCGCGGAATCGATGGGTTAAATACACCAGAGGCGTACGAGAAGCTTCTATTCGATTGCATGCGCGGTGATGCGACCAACTTTACACATTGGGATGAAGTTGCTCTATCTTGGAGCTTTGTTGATAAGATTTCTGATGTTTGGGAAAATCAAAAGGCCGAGAACTACCCTAACTACAACGCAGGTACGATGGGTCCTCGTGAGGCGGATGAGCTTCTTGAGAAAGATGGCTTCCATTGGTGGCCGATCTCTAATTTTGATGTTGATAAGTGCTAAAAAACATGCTCATTCCCATTTAGGTATGGGTTCTGTTTTCGGGTATCTTCTTAATTAAAATACACAGAAAAGACGTATGAATTGGCATACGTCTTTTCTTTATTTATTAAGCTGCTCATTCCCACATCTAGGTTCAAGAGGGTCCGCACTTATCGGTTGGGGATCAGGTTTAATCACCCGAGCTGATAAATAGACGGAGAAATTCTGCTTAATTAGTAATTCTTATTAAAAAAGGCTTAAATAAACGGAGAGATTCCGCCTATTGGCTCGAAAAAGTCAAAAAGGAGCGATTTTTCTTTGAAAAAGCGGAAAACCTCCCCTTATTTACCCCGAAACGAGGCTCCATTCAGCATCTAACCGGAAATTCTCCGCTTAATACTTTTGCTAGTTACTCGATTAAGGACTTTTATATACCAATAACGATGCCAATACGACTGTCATTTCGGCACGTATTTTAAAAAAAGCACTTCAAAACGGAACTCTTTACCATTTAGGATAGGAGCTTTTTAACGCCCCATCCCTTATCAATGGCACACAAAATAGCCTACCCTATTGGGTAGGCTATTTTTGCTTTCAGAAGGCTTAGAACCAGTTTGTATGGAATGTTCCTTCTTTATCTGTACGTTGGTACGTATGTGCACCGAAATAGTCACGTTGAGCTTGTAACAGATTCGCTGGAAGTGTTTCTGTACGGTAGCTGTCGTAGTATGAAAGCGCAGCTGAGAAACATGGTACAGGAATACCGTTTTGAACGGCAACAACCATAATGTCACGAAGAGCATGCTGGTAGCTTTCAACAATTTCCTTGAAATATGGATCAAGTAATAGGTTTTTAAGCTGTCCGTCACGATCATACGCTTCTTTGATCTTTTGAAGGAATTGAGCACGAATAATACATCCTCCACGGAAGATCATCGCAATTTCTCCGTATTGTAAATCCCAGTTGTATTCTTCTGAAGCTGAACGCATTTGTGCGAAGCCTTGTGCGTATGAACAAATCTTACTCATATAAAGAGCTTTACGAACTGACTCGATAAATGCCTTCTTATCACCAGTGAATTCCTTCGCAGTTGGTCCACCTAATACTTTACTAGCATGAACACGTTCTTCCTTCATTGCTGAAAGGAAACGAGCGAATACGGACTCCGTAATAATTGGTAGTGGTACTCCAAGATCAAGAGAGCTTTGGCTTGTCCACTTACCAGTTCCCTTTTGTCCTGCTGTATCAAGAATTACATCAACAAGTGGTTTACCTGTTTCTTCGTCTTTTTTCGTAAAAATATCAGCTGTAATTTCGATTAAGTAGCTATCAAGCTCGCCTTTGTTCCACTCAGCAAAAACTTCATGAAGTTCGTCTGCGCTCAGACCAAGTACATGCTTTAATAGGAAGTATGATTCAGAGATTAACTGCATATCTCCATATTCGATTCCATTATGAACCATTTTCACATAGTGACCTGCTCCGTCTGGACCGATATAGGTTGTACAAGGCTCACCATCAACCTTTGCAGAAATATCTTTAAAAATTGGTGCAATTAATTCATATGCTTCTTTTTGTCCACCTGGCATAATTGAAGGTCCTTTAAGAGCTCCTTCTTCTCCACCTGATACGCCTGTTCCAACAAAATGAATACCTAATTCACTAAGTTCTTTATTACGGCGTTGTGTATCAACAAAGTATGTGTTTCCACCGTCGATAACGATATCACCTTTATCAAGCAATGGTTTTAGTTGTTCAATTGTCGCATCAGTTGGCCCACCAGCTTTAACCATAAGCATGATTTTACGAGGCTTTTCTAATGATTCAACGAACTCTTCCATGCTATATGTACCAAATATGTTTTTTCCATTTGATTCTGCAAGCATTTCATCTGTTTTCTCGCTTGAACGGTTATAAACTGAGACAGTATAGCCGCGGCTTTCAATGTTCCAAGCAAGGTTTTTCCCCATTACTGCTAACCCAATAACACCAAATTGTTGTTTTGACATTTTTTTCTTCCCTTCTAGCTAAGTACTATATACATAAGAATCCACTTTACTTTAGCAAGATTAAGCAAAAAGCGCAAGTAAGGTGATTAATTAAATATTCAATCAAATATATTTTTTCCTGAATTATTTTATATATAACGCTTACTCTTCTTTCTTTTCATGTGTTATGTGTAAAAAATCTTTGTTAAAACTTGTATCTGTACCGATCGACGGGTAAGGTTTGTTTTTTCGTACCATTCCCGCTCGATTTATGATGGACGTGCCGTATTTTTCTTTTAATTTTGAAACAGCATTTAATAGTGGCTCTTTTTTTGCATCGCGTTCATATGAGAAAAGATCAAGCTGTTTTACCGCTTCATTCACAGAAATCAAGTCTGTTCCGGTGATCCCAAGAAGACGGATGGCATTTCCATTCCAATTTGAATGAAATATTTTTTTGGCAAGTTGTGCAATTTCATCTTGCTTTTCAACTGGATTGTCTAGTTTTTTACTCCTAGTAAATGTCTTACGGTCCTTATACCGTATCGTTACACTTAATCCCGTTGCCAACACTTGTTTTGCTTTTAATCTAACAGATACTTTCTCTGCCAACTGCTCTAGCACTGTGTTTAACTCTTTAACATTTGTTACATCCTTTGGAAGTGTTGTTGAATTTCCAACACTTTTAAAATCAGAAACAGAGTTTGGATCCACTTCACGGTGATCGATTCCATTCGCTCGTTCCTTTAGTCTTATTCCATTAATACCAAGCAGAGATTTTAACTGAATATCATTTCCTTTGGCTAAGTCACCAATCGTTTGTATGGCCATATGATTTAATTTTTCGGCTGTCTTTTGTCCAACTCCATGCATTTCACCCACATTTAATGGCCACAGAACGTGTTTAATATCTCTCTTTCTAAGAACGGTTATCCCCAAAGGTTTTTTCATATCTGATGCTGTTTTTGCTAAAAATTTATTAGGAGCTATTCCGATACTGCAAGGCAGATCAAATTGTTCTAACATTCGCTCTTGAATCGTCTTTGCAATTTCAAGAGGTGATCCAAACTCATAGCCTTCTGTAATATCTACATATCCTTCATCAATCGAAACTGGTTCTACTAAGTCTGAAAACTGCCTTAACAAGTCAAAGATAGCGACGGAGGCAGCCCGGTAGCGTTCAAAATTGGGTTTCATTACAATTAAATTAGGACACAGTTTTCTAGCTTCCCAAAGCGGCATCGTCGTTCTAACCCCTACTTTTCTAGCTTCGTAGCTACAGGTGATAATAATCCCGCGTCTTTCCTCGACATTGCCCGCAATCGCAAGTGGCTTGCCCTTTAAATTTTGATCGTAGGCCATTTCTACGGACGCATAGAAACTATTCATATCCACGTGTAGAATCACACGGCCATTTTTGGGGTACATTTCCTTCAGCGCCATCTACCTCCTCACCACTTCCACCACTAGTATTTTACCAAAAGAATGACGAGACGAAAAAGAGCAGCCTCACTGGCTACTCCTCTTGATGTGATTTCATATATTGTTGAATTTCCTTTATTCCTTCTAGCGATTGAACAAGCTTGGATGGATCAATGATTGTAATTAAACGCGAATCCAGGTTGGCAATGGAAGAAAAGTAACTTGTTTTATTAAATGCAACTAACCCTAACTGCTTTAACTGTTCCTTTTCAATATCAATAATCTCTTTCGCATCGTTAACAAGGACTCCTATGGATAGTTCATCTGTCTTTACGACAATCATCCTCGTTTGGTCATTGTATTGAATGGTTCGGTGATATAAAATTTCTTCAAAATCAAGAACAGGGAGTAATTCACCTCTCACTTTCACAATACCTTTCACGTACACAGGTAAATGAGGGATCGGTGTAATTCCTTCCACCTTCTCTATTGAAATTACATGTTCAATAGTGATCGCATATTCTTCCTTCCCTACTTGAAAAACGACTACTTTGGTTGTTGTAAGCATGGGTACTGGCTCCAATCTAGCACAAAGGCATCATACTTTATACCTGTATCATACTAACATTTCTGCTATTTTGTCTATCGAAAGTAACAAAAAAAGAGTGAAGAATCTCCTCACTCTTTGTCTATTAAGCAGAAACTTCCTCAATGATCGCAATCACATACTCTGCCAACTTATTGAGTTCTTCAACAGGCATTCTTTCATTCGTTGTGTGAATCTCTTCATAACCAACTGCTAGGTTAACGGTCGGAATTCCAAATCCAGCGATTACATTCGCATCACTGCCCCCGCCGCTTCTTAACAGCTCGGATGAGCGACCAATTTTGGCAGCCGCTTTTTTCGCTACTTGAACCACATGATCTCCTTCTCCAAATTTAAAGCCAGGGTACATTACTTGAATATCAACCGCTGCTCTGCCACCCATTTCTGAGGCCACTTCTTCAAACGCAGTTTTCATTTTTTGCACTTGCTCTTCCATCTTCTCATTTACCAAAGAGCGTGCTTCTGCTAAAATCTCCACGTGGTCACAAACGATATTGGTTTGTGTACCGCCTTCAAAACGACCGATATTTGCAGTTGTTTCCTCATCAATGCGGCCAAGAGGCATTCTTGAAATGGCTTTCGCTGCAATCGTAATAGCCGATACACCTTTTTCAGGTGCCACACCAGCATGTGCGGTCTTTCCAAAAATTGTTGCCTTTACTTTTGCCTGCGTAGGTGCAGCAACAATAATATTACCTACTTGACCATCACTATCTAGAGCATAGCCATATTTTGCTACAAGTAACGCTGGGTCTAATACTTTGGCACCAACTAAGCCAGACTCTTCTCCAACAGTAATGATAAATTGAATCGTTCCATGTGATATTGATTGTTCCTTTAATACACGGACGACTTCAAGCATAACGGCAAGTCCCGCTTTATCATCCGCTCCGAGAATGGTTGTACCATCTGTAACTACATACCCATCCTTAATGCTTGGTTTGATGCCTTTACCAGGGACAACTGTATCCATATGGGAGGTAAAGTAAATGGTGTCTACTTCCTCCTTTGAGCCTTTAAGAGTGCAAATTAAGTTTCCTGCCCCATGTCCAGTAGTTGCCGTTGTATCGTCTTCCACTACGTCAACGCCAAGCTCTGTAAATTTCTGTGTTAAGACCTTTGCAATATCTGCTTCGTTCTTCGTTTCTGAGTCCACTTGAACGAGCTCAAGAAATTCCTTTAACAATCTTTCTTCGTTAATCATCCTGTCCCCTCCATCAATCATACATTCACTCTTGTAGTATAACTTTTTCGTATCACAATCAGCAAATGAATGGGTTTAAAGGGGAATATTTCCGTGTTTCTTATTCGGACGAGTTTCTTTTTTATTACGTAGCATCTCTAAAGATTGAATAATTTTTATTCTTGTTTCACGTGGGTCAATGACGTCATCTACCATTCCCATACTTGCGGCCACATAGGGGTTAGCAAATTTTTCACGATACTCTTTAATTTTTTGTGCTCTTGTTGCCTCAGGATCTTCACTTTGATTAATCTCCCTTGCGAAAATAATATTCGCAGCCCCCTGCGGTCCCATCACTGCAATTTCAGCGTTGGGCCAAGCAAACACAAGATCCGCACCGATAGACTTCGAATTTAATGCCACATAGGCTCCGCCATATGCTTTTCGCAGGATAATCGTTAATTTTGGAACCGTTGCTTCTGAATAGGCGTACAATATTTTTGCTCCATGTCGGATGATCCCACCATGTTCCTGCTTTATACCTGGAAAGAAGCCCGTTACATCCTCAAATGTAATAATAGGTATGTTAAACGAGTCACAGAAACGAATAAATCTAGCGGCTTTATCTGACGAATCTATATCCAAACCACCAGCCATAAACTTTGGTTGGTTACATACTAAGCCAATAACTTCACCCTTCACACGAGCGTATCCAATGACGATATTTTTGGCGAAATCCTTTTGAACCTCCATGAATGAATCTTCATCTACTACTTGCTCGATTACCTTTCTTACGTCGTACGGACGGACCGCGTCAAATGGTACCACATCAGTTAAATCAGGACGGTAATCCCAATTATCTTCGTACTTACTAATCGGTGCTTTTTCTTCATTATTTTGTGGAAGATAGCTTAGTAACTGTCGGACCTCTGCAAGTACTTCTTCCTCCGTTGATGCACGGAAATGCGCATTTCCACTGATGGAGTTATGTACCTTTGCCCCTCCTAAATCCTCGGGACTGATTTTCTCACCTGTAACCGTTTCTATTACCTTAGGGCCGGTTATAAACATTTGACTTGTTTGATCAACCATAAACACAAAATCAGTGATGGCTGGGGAATACACCGCTCCACCTGCACAGGGTCCCATAATCACAGAGATTTGCGGAATGACTCCCGAGTATATAGCATTTCGATAAAAGATTTTTCCGTAACCATCGAGTGACACGACTCCTTCTTGAATTCTCGCTCCACCCGAATCATTCATCCCAACAAAAGGTGCACCATTTTTCGCTGCCAAATCCATGACATTTGCTATTTTATTCGCATGCATCTCCCCCAAAGCTCCACCAAAAACCGTAAAATCTTGGGAGAACAAGTAGATGGGTCGCCCATTCACCTTTCCGTAACCAGTAACGACACCGTCTCCTGGCCCCTTTTGATTTTCCAAACCAAAATCCTTGCATCTATGTTCAATAAAAGGGTTCAGCTCAATAAAGGTTCCCTTGTCAACAAGAAGCTCGATTCTCTCCCTTGCTGTCAGCTTTCCTTTTTCATGCTGCTTTTCAATTTTTTGATCTCCCCCACCTAACTCAACTTCTCTTTTCCGGTCATATAAATCATTGATTTTCTCATAGATGTCGATCATTTTTGACTCCCCCCATCTCTTTGCGTATTGTCAAAACTTTTATATTAAATAGGCTATAAAATACCTTGATAGAGGGCTTTTTGAGCAAAAAAATTGCCACCCCCTGAATTTTAGGAAATAGTGAGGTTACCACACCAAACACCAAC
>NZ_JBHLUU010000125.1:0-120835 GCF_042433785.1 Robertmurraya beringensis
TTATTGGATTTGGACGGGATTACCACCTGACCTATCCATTATAAAGGACTTTTTCTTTGCATAAAATAATAAAATTGAACATTTTGAGTTTTTTAAATAGTGAAATTAAATTAATACAACACTAGTGTTATCATTTACTATTTATCTTTTTAAAACCATAGTTAGTAACTTACTTTTTGTAAGTAATTATATTTTCATAACAAGCAAACGTCAAGTAAGTATTTTATAAAAAATAATTTAATTATGAAAAAAAGGGGTTATAATAGAAGGAAGGAGTGATTGACATGGATAAATCTATTTGTCCTAGATTCGAAAAAGCGATGAGTATTTTAAGCCAAAGATGGACCGGCTTAATTATTTACCAGTTACTAGGTGGCCCACAGCGTTTTTGCAGCCTAGAATCATCCATTGGTGTCAGTGGTCGTGTGCTTTCAGAGAGGTTAAAGGATCTGGAGAATGAAGGCATTGTGAAGCGCGAAGTATTCCCAGAAACTCCTGTTCGAATTGAATATTCACTAACTGATAAGGGAGTAGCCTTGGAGCCTCTTATGAGAGATATAGAAAAATGGTCACAATCTTGGCTAGAAGCATAAAAATAAAAAGTGGTTGTAACCCGATGTTACAACCATTTTTTATTATGCATTTGGATATTATTTACCTGTCTCTGCAAATGTCTTAATACGATCGCCGATTTCATCACGAACGCGTTGGAAAAATGCCCATTTTTCTTCGTCTGTTCCTTCTGCTTTCGCTGGATCATCAAAGCCCCAATGCTCACGCTTCACATGTGGAGGAGTCACTGGGCAATGGTCTGCTGCATGTCCACATAGAGTGACCACTAAGTCGGCATTGTTTAAGATTTCTGGGTCAATTGTGTCAGAAGTTTGATTGGAAATATCGATACCTGCTTCCTTCATTGCTTTCACTGCATTCGGGTTCAAACCGTGTGCTTCCAGTCCAGCACTTTTTACATCCCACTCTTCTCCTAAGTGCTTTTTCGCCCAACCTTCCGCCATCTGGCTTCTGCAAGAATTTCCTGTACATAAAAAGTAAATTGTTTTTTTCGTCATGTTTTTCTTCTCCTTTTAATGAAGTAATAGTAACCAAATATAAAGCCCAACCAACGTAATGAATAGTGTTGGGATGGTTAGAATAATACCTGTTTTAAAATAAGTCCCCCATGAAATTTTGACTCCCTTTTGTGATAAAACATGGAGCCATAATAGAGTCGCAAGGGACCCAATCGGAGTAATCTTGGGTCCAAGATCCGAACCAATGACATTTGCATAGATGAGCGCTTCTCGAATGACTCCCGATGTATTGGTATCAGCAATCGCTAACGCATCAATCATAACGGTCGGCATATTGTTCATGACAGAGGATAAAATCGCCGCAATAAAGCCCATCCCAATAGTGGCTGCGAACAATCCTTGATCAGCTGTTACCTGAATCAGGTCTGCTAATACATTAGTTAAGCCTACATTTCGCAAACCGTAAACAACCACATACATTCCAATTGAGAAAAAGACAATCGCCCATGGTGCCCCTTTTACAACGGTGCGCGTATTGACAGCCGGACTTCTTCTTGCCAAAAGGAGGAAGAAGATCGCGACCATTCCAGCAATAATTGAAACAGGAATTCCTGTAAACTCACTCGCAAAATATCCAATAAGAAGAATTGCTAACACGAGCCAAGAGAGACGAAACATTTTCTGATCTCGTATCGCATCTACCGGTTTTTTCAGCTGTGTAAGATCATAGGATTTAGGAATACTTTTTCGAAAATAAAGATAAAGAACCAGAATGCTCGCTGCTAACGAAAAGAAATTTGGCACAATCATCCTTGAGGCGAATTCAGCAAAGCCGATGCCAAAAAAGTCAGCAGAAACAATATTCACCAGGTTACTAACGACAAGTGGTAACGAGGTGGTGTCCGCGATAAATCCACTTGCGATAATAAAGGGAAACACCATACCCTCGTTGAATTGTAAGTTTCGAACCATCGCCAGGACGATTGGTGTGAGAATTAATGCAGCTCCATCATTAGCAAAGAATGCTGCAACGATTGCTCCTAAAATGGAAACATACACAAACATGCGAACACCGTTTCCTTTTGCAGCCCGAGCCATATGAAGGGCCGACCACTCAAAGAAACCAATTTCATCTAGAATTAAAGAAATAATAATAATGGCGATAAATGCTAAGGTCGCATTCCAAACGATGCCCGTTACATCAAGAACATCCTGAAAATCGACTACTCCAACAAGCAGTGCCACGATTGCCCCACCACAAGCGGACCACCCAATCGACAACCCCTTCGGCTGCCAAATAACTAAAACCAGTGTCAGCAAAAAAATCACTGATGCTAAAACAATTGATGTCACAAATGAACCTCCTTATTCACAACAAGAAATACGTAACCCTTGTTTTTCTAACTCATCCAACCGGTAGCCTTGATCAGGTAATGATTTAAGAACATCCTGCAAGAATAGGTAGTACTCACTTTCCTTATTTAAGGAATAAATAATCCACTGTCCCCTTCTTGATTCCTTAACAATGCCCTTATCCTTAAGCTTTCTTACATGCTGGCTGATCGCTGGCTGACTGGTTTTAAAAATCTCAACAAACTCACACACACAGCAGTCATGTGAATCTAATATTTTCACGATCGTTAATCGTGTTTTGTCTCCTAGAAGCTTTAAGATATGAGCGAACTCTTCAATCTCAATGACAGATTCTTGTTGCATGAAAACACCTCCTAATTGGCCATTAGAATACGTTTATCTTTCCCAAATGTTTGATGCAAATAAGCATATAATCGATTACTTATATAATAATACACTTATATACATAGCTCAATCCGTTTTTTGTAAAGCTTTTGTAAAATCGATAAAACAAAATCAATTTTTTTGATTTAACAGTTGCCAAAACTTACCACTGGAAGTATAATACAGTATATCAAGTATTTTTGATTAAAGGAGAACGAAAAGTGAAACAGTTCATTCCCTTAACGGACGTAACTCGTACAACTAATGAAGAGATCAATCTGCAAAAAAAGCTTGAAACATACGAAGCCAAATTCAAAGCCCTTGCAGATCAAAAACGCCTATACATCTTACACCTTTTGGTTCAACAAAACTCGAGCTGTGTTTGTGATTTGAGTGAGTTGATTGACATGCCTCAATCCAAGCTTTCGTATCACTTAAAAATTTTGCTTGATGCGGGTTTAATCACAAAAGAAACAAAAGGTACGTGGAGCTATTACCAAGTAAACACCGAAGAAATCAATCACCTACTGTCCCCTGAGCTTTGCTGCCTATTTAGACCTAGCTGCAGTTAGGTTTTCTTTTAAAGGATTAGATCAATTTTTTTTGATTAATACATCAATATATTTTGATTAAAGGAGACGATCACATGTTTTATCAAGACTATCATGCCATCGCAAAGCTAAAGCAACAGGAAGTCGAAAGAAATGCTAGACACGCTTGGAAGTTTTTTGAGAGAGAAGAATCGAAAAAAATCTCGATCCCCGCTCCACGTAAAGATCCAAATTGCTGTGTTACACCGGCTAACGCTTAATTTGAAAGGAGGTGAATTCAAAATGAGCTTTTTGAAGAAACTAGTAAAAACAAATAATTCAGATTGCTGTGGTGTGGAAATCAAAGAAGTTAGTGAAAAAGATGAGAAGACTAGCGCTTGTTGTGGTGGAGCCGATCAGACTAAGTGTTGTTAATAGATTATAGTAGGAATGGCTCGAATGGGTATGTTCGTGCCATTCTTTTTTCGTTGTTTGTATTCGGACTTGCTCCTTCTTTTTTCTCATGCATCTGTCCGAATCACCACTGCATTTGGACTCTGTCCTCCTTTTTTCGGTGATTCCTGTCCAAATCACCACTGCATTTGGACTCGATCCTTCTTTTTTCGGTGATTCCTGTCCGAATCACCATTGCATTTGGACTCTGTCCTCCTTTTTTCGGCGACTACTGTCCGAATCAGCACTGTATTCAGACTCGATCCTTCTTTTTTCGGTGATTCCTGTCCAAATCACCACTGCATTCAGACTCGATCCTTCTTTTTTCGGTGATTCCTGTCCGAATCAGCACTGCATTCAGACTCGCTCCTCCTTTTCCCGGCAACCCCTGTCCAAATCCCCCTCCCCCACCAACCCTTAACACCAAGTTAACACCGCCCTCAACTTATTAATTGACATTCGCTCAAATTCTAACTATATTTATATAGACCGATCTCTATAATTTCTAAAAGGATGACTTCATACGATGAAAATCAAAAAAGAACATACAAAAGAAATTATTTTACAAACTGCTTCTCGTTTGTTTCAACGTCAAGGATATAGTGCGACCGGGGTTAATCAAATTATCGAGGAGAGTGGTACGCCTAAAGGCTCTTTGTATTACCATTTTCCAAAAGGGAAAGAAGAAATTGCTTTAGAAGCGATTAACCTGATGAAGCAGCATGTTCTAAAGCAAACGGCAAAGGATCTCACTTCCACAGATAATCTGATTCAAGCCTTTCAACAACATGTGAACAATATTGCTGTATTTTTCGATTCACCTTGCAGCTTAGAGGGATTAAAAATTGGTCTACTTGCTGCGGAAACGGCGAATACGCATGAACCGCTTCGAGTTGCTTGTGAACAAACCTTCAAAGAATGGCAGGGTCTTTACGCAGAAAAGCTTGAGCAAAATGGCTACGAGACCACAAAGGCTCGAGAGCTTGCTGTTACCATCAATGCCCTGCTTGAGGGGGCAACAACCCTTTCATTAACTAGTAAAAACGGGGATACTTTGCGTTTAATCGCTAACCAAATTCCTGCATTACTCAGCCATAAGGAACTAGGAGGAAAAATGAATGAATATCGACGCTCAAATGAGTAAAACACAGGGGGAAGAAACGGGTGAATACAAAGTACTCCCGATTCTTGTCTCTTTCTTAATTGCTGGATTCATAGGCTTATTTAGTGAAACAGCCTTGAACATGGCACTTGGTAGTTTAATAGAAGACTTTTCCATTAAAGAAACAACGGTTCAATGGCTAACGACCGGTTACCTACTTACACTTGGAATTCTCGTTCCTGTATCTGGCCTTATATTACAGTGGTTTTCAACCCGACAATTGTTCATTGTTTCACTTGCCTTCTCGATTATCGGAACATTTATCGCAGCGATTGCCCCTTCCTTCGCCGTCTTAATGTTAGCACGTGTGGTGCAAGCAATGGGGACAGCGGTCATGTTGCCACTGATGTTCAATACGATTTTATTAATCGTTCCACCGTATAAACGTGGAAAAATCATGGGACTCATGGGACTTGTCATTATGTTTGCGCCTGCTGTTGGACCAACATTATCTGGTCTTATCTTAAAAAATCTTACCTGGCACTGGATCTTCTGGATTTGCCTTCCATTATTAATCCTTGCTTTAGTTTTTGGATACTTCTATATGCAAAATGTATCCACACCAACGAAGCCAAAGATTGATGTGTTATCTATTGTGTTATCCACGATTGGGTTTGGTGGAGTGGTGTACGGGTTTAGTTCGGCCGGTGAAGGCGGCGGCTGGGGAGATCCAACCGTGATTACGGCTATTTCGGTTGGTTTGATCGGACTTGTTTTATTCTGTATCCGCCAAACAAAAATGAAACAGCCGATGCTTAATCTTCGTGCGTTTAAATACCCCATGTTTGTGGTTGGATTATTATTAGTTCTCATTTGTATGATGGTGATTTTATCGTCCATGATCCTATTGCCACTGTATTTACAAACATCTCTTGCGTTAAGCACATTTGCAGCCGGACTTCTTCTTTTACCTGGTGGAATTGTGAACGGATTATTATCGCCTGTTATGGGTAGTTTATTTGATAAATTTGGACCAAAGTGGTTAGTGATCCCTGGTCTTGTGATTGTCACTGGTTCTTTATTCGGTTTCTCAACGATCGATTTAGAAACGTCTTCAGCATTCCTTATTGCCATGCATATCTTGATGATGGTGGGCGTTTCCATGATTATGATGCCTGCTCAAACCAATGGGTTAAACCAATTGCCACGTGAACTGTATCCAGATGGAACAGCCATCATGAACACCTTACAGCAGGTAGCTGGTGCGATTGGTACAGCTATTGCGATTTCGATTTTATCCTCTGGCGTAGAAGATTATATGAAGAACGTGTCGGATGCAACGAATCCACTCAACCCCTTACTAGCCTTCACTTCAGGGGTACAGGATGCCTTTATTTTTGCCATTGTCATTGCGGTAGTTGGGGTGTTCGTTAGTATCTTTATTAAAAGAGTTCATGTAGAGCATCAAGCTTCATAAACAGAAACAGAGCTAATTTTCCCATTAGCTCTGTTTTTTCTTTACGCACTTTTATTCGTTGTCTTTAGGACCATGTCAAAACTGCCGTATTTCTCTTGAACGGCTAAAAGGGCCATTCCACCGATAATACTTGGAACAGCAAAGGCCATAAATGCCTGCTGTGGTTCTAAATTGGTCGTTAGCAACAAACCAATGATCAGAGGAGCTAAAATCGCTCCGATTCTTCCAATCCCTACGGTTACACTTAGACCTGTCGTTCGAATTTCTTGAGGGTAAAATTCAGAAATATAAGGATTTACTAGATTCTGTGTTCCTCCTGTGCAAGCACCACCTAGGGCTATTAATACATATAACAGATACGTATTTGATGTGACACTGAGAGAAGCAAAACAGATCGCCCCTATTAAAAACATAAATAACAGAACTTTTCGGTGCCCGACTCGATCCACTAAATATCCACCTAGTAAAGAACCACCAATTTGCCCGACTCCTAACACGAGGCTGAAGGATAAGCTGGACGTAATTCCGTATCCAGATCCTTGCATGATTTTTGGAAGCCAGGTGTTTAATCCATAAATCATAAGGAGACAGCTAAATACCATCGTCCAAAAAGCCAATGTACTAACCACACGATTGTCGGTGAATAATTTTTTCGCTGGTAAGCCTTTTGCCCGTTCTTTTACAGCCACATATTCAAAATCGTCTGTTGCTTCATATTTCCCTTTTGGATCTACTTTGTTTAAAATGTCTGCGATTTCTTTCCCTCGGTTACGGACGATCAAATAGGAAAGCGATTCAGGGAATTGCTTTAGAAAGATTGGAAGAGTGAATAATGGGATAATCCCTAGCCAATATAAGAATCTCCAACCAAGACTTTCCATCACATACATTCCTATCAATGAGGCCAATATCGCACCGATTGAATAACCGCAATACATCGTCGCTACAATCATCGCTCTCTTTTTCTTAGGTGAATATTCGGTCATTACAGAAATGACTGCTGGCATTAATCCCCCCATCCCAAGTGCCGCGATACACCGCATAATCGTGAAGGTAAGAGAATTGGGTGCTAAGCCCGCCAGCAAGGAGAAAACACTGAATAATAGCATACAAAGTGCTAGTATCTTTTTCCGACCGATAATATCGGAAAGCGATCCAAGGATAAATGATCCAAGCATCATTCCGACTAACGTGTAGCTGCCAATCGCTCCCGCCTCTACAAGGGTTAAATCGTAATCATTCATCATCGAAGGCAAACCGATCCCATATAAAGCAATATCAAATCCATCAAAGGCAATGGCATAAAAACACCATAGAAACACTAGTAAATGAAATCGATTGAACTTACTTTCAGCAACGACTTGAGAAGCCTGAACTATGCGCATGTTATCCCCCTCATGTCGTGTTTATTTCCAAACTTCCTTAGAGATGTCAACAACATGCTGAAGCTTTGCCCATTGTTGCTCCTCAGTCAAAAGATTTCCTTCTTCCGTTGACGCAAACCCGCATTGAGGACTTAAACATAATTGGTCCAACGGTACAAACTGGGATGCCTCTTCAATTCGTTTTTTAATAACATCCTTGTTTTCTAGTTCTCCAAACTTGGAAGTAACCAAACCTAAAACGATTTGCAGATCTGGTCTAGTAACAAAACGAAGGGGTTCAAACCCGCCTGAACGATCGTTATCATATTCTAAAAAGAAACCGTCGATATTTAAGTGACCAAATAATTGTTCAGCAATCGGCTCATATCCACCAGAAGAAATCCATGTGGAGCGGAAATTTCCGCGACAAATATGCATCGTAATTTTTAAATCTTCCGGACGATCAGCTACAGCTTTGTTTAGCGTTTGTAAATACATTTTAATTAAGTAATCAGGGTTTAATCCTTTGGCTCTAAGCTGTTCCTTTTGTTCCTCCGAACATAAATAAGCCCATGAGGTATCATCTAGCTGTAAATAACGACAGCCGGCATCATAGAAAGCTTGAATCGCCTTTTTATAAGTGGCAGCTAAATCAGCAAAAAACTCCTCCTCGTCTGGATAAACTGATCCATCCACTTCTCCACGGAAATGAAGCATACTTGGACTTGGAATCGTAAACTTGGCTGTATGATCACCAGCTACTCCATGAAGATATTGATAGTCTTGTAGCATTGGATGATTTCCAAAGTCTAGTTTACTAGTGACTTTAATAGCACGAGATTTTGTTTGTTTTTGGTGAAATTGAATTCCGTTTCCTGACCAAAAGCCTTCCACGCCAACCAAATTTTCTAAGAAGTCAAAATGCCACCAAGCTCTGCGAAATTCTCCATCCGTCACAGCCTGTAGACCGATCTCCTTTTGTTTTTCAACGATCCTAGCAATTTCCTTATCCTCGATTTTTCTTAATTGATCGAATATAATTTCACCATCCGCACTCTGTAATCGAGCTGTTTTAATCACATCTGAACGTAATAAACTTCCCACTTGATCAGCTCGAAAAGTCGTTTGATTCTTCCCCTTCGTTTCTACTGTCATCCTATTCCCTCTTTTCTGTTTTTCTAAGGCTCTTTTCTTAAACTTGGTTGCTTTTTTGTACCTAATTTTAATAATCGTGCTAAATTTCAGCAGAAAATAACAGCAATTTAATAAGAAAAGAGCATGCAAACTTAATTATTAAGTGCAAAATAGCTATTTCCACGTTAAAATCGGCTTTAAGATTTTAACAACAATCTTTGCGAAAACAGCCTTTTCTATTGTTTGTATCCTATCACGATTTTCGTGCTATAGTGTAACTGATAAAAGTAATTGATTGTTATAACTAAAAGCTATAACGGTGTGAAATACATATACGAAAATGAGGAATCAAGATGAAGTTACAGCAGCTAAAATATGTCATAGAAGTGGTGGCGTGTGGGTCGATTAATGAAGCAGCACGTAGATTATATATCTCGCAACCTAGTTTATCTAAAGCGATAAAAGAGCTTGAAAGAGAAATAGGAATCACCATTTTTACCCGTACCTCCACAGGAATTACGCTCTCTACAGATGGAGCGGAGTTTCTTGGGTATGCAAGGCAAGTAGTGGAACAAGCAGAATTGCTAGAGCGCCGTTACTTTAATACGGCTCCTTCTGAACAACTTTTTTCCGTTTCCACCCAGCATTACGCATTTGCCGTGAACGCCTTCGTTGAAATGATTAAGAAGCATGGCGAAGATAAATACCAATTCACTTTAAGGGAAACGAGAACCTATGAAATCATTGAAGACGTCAAAAATCTACGAAGTGAAATAGGTATTTTATATGTAAGTTCTTTTAATGAAAAAGTCATGATGCCATTGCTAAAAGAGCGAGGGTTGGAATTTGAAGTTCTTTTTCAAGCAAAGCCCCATATATTTGTCAGTACTCAAAATCCGCTTGCAAAAAAATCGACGGTCACGTTAGAAGAGTTAGAAGATTTTCCTCGTCTAACGTTTGAACAAGGAGAATATAACTCGTTTTATTATTCAGAAGAGCTATTTAGCACCATTCCTTGTAAAAAAAGCATTCAGGTTAGTGATCGGGCTACCCTTTTTAATCTGTTAATCGGGTTGAATGGGTATACCATATCTACTGGAATTTTAAGTGAAGATTTAAATGGATCCCATATTGTGTCTGTACCGCTTGAAGAAGGGGAACTGATTACGGTCGGCTGCGTCGTTAATAAAAAAACACAACTTAGCCGGATCGCTAAATTGTATTTAGAGGAACTCAAGCAAATTATTGATTTTTATTTGAGGTAAATTAGGAAAGGGGATGATAACCATCCCCTTAGGCTGCCTTCACTCATTATTTAGACAGGATGTTTGTGACAACCCTCAATAATAGAACAAACAATATACTACCGATTAATGCGGGTAAGATGGCGATGCCTGCGAATGATGGACCCCATGTTCCTAGCAGCATTCCACCAATCCAAGCTCCTACAATTCCGCAAACAATATTCCCTATCACACCATAAGGTAGATTGTTTCCAGCGATTAAACTCGCTAACCACCCGATGATACCGCCTACGATCAAATAAAGAAGTAATCCCATATGTATGTCCTCCTTTGTGATGGTAGTAGACTTGTACCCGGATGAACAAACCATTAAACCTAAATCACTTCTAATACTCTTCCCTTAAAGCTCTCATACACATATGACCAAAGGGATTTGTCTTCAACATAGCTTTTTCTTAATGTGCCAAAAACTTCTTTTTGTTTTTCCGCAAAAGATGGGTCTTCTTTGTCTGGCAGAGTCGCACGTAGCTCGTCCACCATTTGTTGAACTTCCGGTGCACGTGGTCCCCATTTTCCCACTAACTCACCTTGCTCATTTAAAATCAAAATCATGGGAATCGCACGTCCGCCGTTCGTTAGGTGGCGGTCAATCAAATCCGTGTCAGCGTCACGTAGGGTAACCCGCATATCAATATGTGCCGCTTCCGCTAATTTGCGAATGACTGGGTTAATCATCATCGCATCTCCACACCAATCTTCTGTAATCGTTAAGAAATGAAGGGAATGTTGTTTTAGTTTGTCAACCAACCCGTCTTCAGGTAATTGGAATTGCTCATACACCGCAAAACTTTCCTCTTTTAATGTACTCATTTCGTCCATATACGCTTGAATCGACTTTCCTTCTTCGAAATATTGCTGTTCGGATTTCATTCCTTACACCTCTCATCTATGATATGTACTTACTATACCAAATAAAAGCAGTGTGATTCTTGTTAGAAGCACACTGCTTTTGGATTTTATTTAGATTGGTTTGCTAACCATTCCATAAGAGTAATTTCTTTTCCATCAATTGTTGTTTTTACGTCATTGTTGTACACGTAAATCCATGACCAGTGGCCGTTGTACTCGTATGGTGTACCGTCATCATTTTTGTATAAACCTGAAGTATCTACCACGTTATCGAATAAAGATAAGTGTACATTTGGAGCACCCGCTTCCACTAAACGCTCATACGTTGGCACGGTATATTGGTTCACATCTACCACTGGATCATTCGCAGCAGTAACAAACCAAGTTGGCACGTTTTTCATATCTTCAATTTGCTCATTTGTAATGAGTGTGTCAGCTAGTGCTTCGCAAGTTGGAATGGCAGCGGCGAAATACTCTGGGTAGTCACGAATCATGAGCATCGTCATGTATCCACCGTTAGAATCTCCACCAATATAAATGCGGTCCGTGTCGATATCTTTATTGTTAGACACATAGTCTTCAATCAAGCTCATTAATGCGTCTTCATATTTTGACGTTCCATCGCCAAAGCCCGTCTCGCCATCCATCCAGAACGTTGGTGTTTGAGGAGCTAACACATACGCTCCACCAAAGTAGGATTGAATGTCATCAGAAGCCCAGTTCACAGCCTTGTTTCCTGAAATCGGAATCGTTGGATCTGTTCCACCCTCACCTGCACCATGTAGCCAGATCACTAGAGGATTTTTCTTATTATCCTTCTTCGGCTCAAAATCTGCATAAGTTAGTGTCACATCGCCATATGTAGCTTCACCTGTAGAGAACTCATCCACTAGCTCTCTTACACCGCCGGAGAATGTATCAATCGTTAAGCCAGAAATCTTTCCTGCTGGTGTGGCAATTGCCTTTTGCTGAGTAATTGTGTATTCATTATCTGTCCAATCATTAAAGCCTGTTTTCTGCCAATCATAGTTCATCGCCGTGCTTAACGGTACATTGGGACCAAATTCCATTTCTAATACCACGTATTTTCCTGTGGCCTTAGCTGGCTTTCCATTTTTATCAGATACATAAGCTTTTGTTACTTTACGTTCACCTTGGTTTAACAATGGTTGTGCTAAACGAGGATCACTAATTTTTACATTCACATCAAATGTGTCCGTTGTTACAGATTTGACTGGAACTGGTCTTCCTAAATCCACAATCACCTTCGTAATGGCTGGACCCCAGTCTTCGATTTCTGTAACCGTTTGATAAGAGGTTGGTTGTGTTTTCATTTCCTTTGCCATCACTCCACTACTAAAAGAAAAAGTTGTACAAGCTACTATAGATAATAGAAATGCCTTCCTTGCTTGTTTCTTCATTTTTTTAAACAATGAAAATTCCTCCTACGAAATCAATTATTTAAGCGTTTACATTTTTGATTTTAGTAGGAATCATAGTTATCGTCTTGTCCTTTTCTAGCTAAAAAAACGTCAATTCTTGATTAGGTACTTTCGACTCCCTGCGATATTGACTAGGTGCAAGCTTATACACCGACTTAAATACTCTATTAAATGACTTCTCATTTGGAAAGCCATTTTTTAAAGCAATCTCTAGGATAGAAAGGTCGGTATTCACGAGATCACGGTGCGCATATTCCAGTCGAACGGCATTAATATAATGCAATAGGGTGACACCAATATGCTTCGTGAAAAATCGAGATAAATATTCGGTTGTGATTCCAAATTCATTGGCAATCATCGTTAACGATAGTTTCTGTTGATAGTTTTCCTTAATAAAATCAAAAATCTGCGCCAATCGGTCCAGATGCTTTTTGGAATGAATATTCGGGTGACTTTCCTTAGGAACTTGGAAATATTTTAATAACACGTACAGTAATTCATATGATAATGCGATTATTTTCACATAAGAAAAATGGTCTTTTTCTCTGTTCAAGTAGGCGTCTGTCATACGGTTTAGAATCATCCGTAGTTCTTGAAGCTGTTGAAGTCGATCTTCGCCCCTCTCCCCAATCGACACACAATGAAAAGCCACTTCATCTATTTGTATTCCCTTTTCCTTTAATAACTCTGGAGGGATAAAGACCGATATCGCTTTTTGCCCCGTACCTCTATCCACCGTAAAGGAATGGATCGAGTTTGAATTAATGACCACAATATCTCCTTCACGAGAGGTATAAGTCTTCCCATCTACATAAATCTCATCAATGGTTCCAGAAAGAACATAGGAGATTTCAATACTTTCATGCCAGTGATTTGGGATATATCCTGCTTCGTCCGATTCGTGATAAATGATCTTGATTGGAAAATGCCCTTCTGTTTCTACCCACTCATACGCGTATTCCATCTAATCCCTCCTCAACAAATACAAAAAACCCAAATAAGTCTATCTACTAAAAGACCGCCTTATTTAGGTTTCGCTCGGAAGCTGGAAAAATCCTCTTTTTTAGGAGAGTAAGATTGCACTATAATGATAGAATGAACTATTACCTATGAGAAACGATCAATTGGCACTGCCCTTTAATCTCAAACTCACCCATTCTGGCAGGAATAATTAGGTGAGCCCCCTTTGTTAACGGATAAGAAACCTCCTCATGAAAAAGCTCCCCGTCACCCTTAATAACGCTTACTAGCAAATAGTGTTCGTCCGCATGAAACGTGGCACAGCCTTTCACTTCCCATTGGAAGACAGAGAAAAACTCTGATTGAATAAAAGTGGTGATCGTCGCATCCCCTTTAGTATCCACTGTTATCCTCTTCTCCTCACTTTGATGAGGAATGTTTGTGACCATGAGTGCTTTTTCCAAATGAAGCTCACGTAAATTTCCCTGATCATCTCTCCGGTCATAGTCATACACTCGGTAAGTCGTATCCGAACTTTGTTGGGTTTCTAATACAAGAGTTCCTTCACAAAGGGCGTGAAGAGTCCCACTTGGTACATAAAAGAAGTCACCTGGTTTGATTTTTACCCGGCAAAGCAACTCGCTCCATCTTCCTTCTTCGACCAATTGGTTGAACTCTTCTTTTGTCTGAGCTTTATGACCAAAGATCACCTCTGCATCATCTTTGCAGTCAATAATGTACCAACACTCTGTCTTTCCTAATTCCCCGTTTTCGTTTACCAATGCATAAGTGTCATCTGGATGAACCTGAACCGATAGATCCATATTGGCATCTAAGATTTTCGTTAAAAGCGGGAACACCTCTTCACTCGGATGTCCAAAAAGCTCTGGATGCTCCCTCCACAAGGTGTCCAAAGTCTGTCCAGCAAAGGGGCCATTTTGAATTGTGGAAGGTCCATGTGGATGAGCAGAGATGGCCCAACACTCCCCCGTTTGGTCGCATGGGATCTCATAGCCAAATTCCTTTGTTAATTGTGTTCCACCCCAAATTCTTTCTTTAAAAACAGGTTGTAAGAATAGTGGTTTCATCGTTTTCCCTCCAATTCCCTTCCTAGTGCCTGATCAGCGAGTAGGAGAGAGCCTGTTATTCCCGCATCGTTCCCTAGTCCAGGACTGACGATGTACTCGGAAAGCTCCGGTAACGAGACATATCCATTCACCAAATCAGACATATGCTTATAGATCGAAGGGAAAACTTGCTTTTGCTTCATCACCCCTCCACCAAGGATGATTTTCTTCGGTGATAAAATAAGAATGTATTGCATCAATGCTTGCGCGAGATAGTAGCCTTCTAGTTCCCATACCTCTGAACGTTCGGCTAGTTGGAATCCTTTGTCGCCCCAGCGTTCTTCTAAGGCAGGACCAGCTGCTAACCCTTCTAAGCAATCACCATGATACGGACATGTCCCTTTATACGAATCTTCCGAATGTCGTCTGACCAATATATGTCCCATCTCAGGATGCGACAATCCTTGCAGCAAGTTTCCTTGAACCACAGCTCCTGCTCCAATTCCCGTTCCTACGGTTATATATAGACAGCTATCAAATCCTCGAGCGGCACCTAATGTGGCTTCACCTAAGGCAGCTGCATTCACATCCGTATTGAAACCAATGGGTACTCCGAAGGCTTCCTTAACCGTTTGCACAAACGGAAAGTCCTTCCACGCTGTTTTGGGTGTGGAGGTAATGAATCCGTAACTTGGACTTTCTTGGTTAATATCAATGGGACCAAATGAGCCAATCCCAATGGCATCGATAGAATATTTTTGAAAGAATGCTAGAACTTCTTTCATGGTTTCACCTGGTACCGTTGTCGAAATCTCAATCCGGTCGGCGATATGCCCCAAGTGATCTCCCACGGCACAGACAAATTTCGTTCCACCAGCTTCAATGGCTCCTAACATGGTAACGCCTCCATATTTTAATTTGTGATGTCCCTTTTCCTGTTAAAAAAAGATGGCCGCAATGACCATCTTCTAGTGTTAAAATCCGTTATGTTCTGATACGGTTTTAAACCACATTCCACTTTTCTTAATGGTACGTTCACCGTCTTTATTCAGATTGACAGACACAAAGCCATAACGATTTTTATAAGCATTCGTCCATGACCAGTTGTCCATAAAAGTCCACAAATGATACCCTTTTACATTGGATCCTTCTTCAATGGCTTTATGCACCCATTTCAAATGGTTTTCGATAAATTCAATACGGTAGTCGTCTTGAATCATTCCATTCTCATCGCGGAATTTTTCTTCTCCTTCGACGCCCATCCCATTTTCAGAAATAAAGCATTCAATATTCCCGTAGTTCTCCTTCAGATTCACGAGAATATCGTATACCCCTTTTTCATAAATCTCCCACCCGCGGTGAGGATTCATTTTCCGACCAGGCATAACGTAATTATCAAAGAATCGCTCAGGCATAAATGGGGCATCAGGATGCGGTAGATGCTCTTTTGCTTTTACACGTCGCGGCTGATAATAGTTCACGCCAAGCAGATCAACTGTGTTCTCCCGAATGACTTCTAAATCATCATTTTCTATTTTGGGCATAAAGCCTTCTGCTTTTAAAATTTGAACCAATTCCTCTGGGAACTCACCTTTAACCGACGGATCTAAAAATGAACGGTTAAAGAAGGCATCAGCTAGGACAGCCGCTTTTACATCTGCAGGATTTTGGCTTCTTGGATATGATGGAGTCAGATTTAAAATGATTCCAATTTTCCCACCTTGATTCAGTTCCTTATATACTTGAATGGCCCTTGCACTGGCTAAGATGGAATGATAAGCCACTTGTACGGCCTTTCCAAAATCAACTTCATTTGGATAATGAAAATCGTATAAGTATCCGCCCTCAACAGGAACAATCGGCTCATTATGGGTGAACCAGTACTTCACACGGTCACCAAATAATTCAAAGCATGTTTTGGCGTAAGCTTCATACGCGTCCACCGTTTCTCTGTTCACCCAGCCTCCTTGTTCTTGAAGTGCGAATGGCATATCAAAATGGAACAAATTCACAAAAGGTTCAATTCCGTTTAGGATCATTTCATTGATCACATCATTATAAAATTCAACCGCCTTAGGATTGATGTCTCCTTTGCCATCCGGAAACAATCTTGACCAAGTGATCGACAAACGGAAGGAGTTATGCCCCAATTGCTTCATCAATTCAATGTCTTCTTTATATTTATAGTAGAATTGAGACGTTTTAGAAGGCCCGACTTCATTAAAAAAACGAGTGGGTTCTAACTCAAACCAATGATCCCAAATATTCTTACCTTTTCCATCCATATCGGAAGCTCCTTCGGTCTGAGGACCAGAAGCCGCTGAGCCCCACCAAAATCCTTCCGGAAAACTGTACTTCGTTTCAATAGTAGTCATCTATCTCTCTCCTCTTCATCTAGTAAACTTTCATCAGCGCTTTTTATAAGGACAGAACAATAAACCGTTTACATTATTCACTTTGTACCTACCTTATGCTGTTTTGCTTTCTTCTTCTTTTTCCTTTTGAACATTTATACGATCCATCGTCTTTAAAAATGGGAACCAAATGACAAAAACAATAGCCATATTAACTAGTTGAAGAAGCCCACCTGCTAATGAATTCGTTGCCATTATTCCATTAATAAAGAAAGGAACGGTCCATGGAACCGCTACCCCTGTTGGTGGTGGAACCATACCTGAAGACATCGCAAAATAAGAAACGAGCGTGACAATCATCGGTGCCAAAATCCAAGGGACAATAATGATCGGATTCATAACAATCGGTAATCCGAAAATAATCGGTTCATTTACGTTGAAAATTCCAGGACCTAAGCCCAGCTTCCCTACTTGCTTCATTTGTTTACTCTTCATAAAGACGAGAATCGCAAAGACGACCGCTAATGTCATTCCCGTTCCACCCATACCTACTGTATAGATCTCGATAAATGGCTTAGAAATGATATGAGGTACTGCTTCTCCAGCTGTATAGGCCTCCAAGTTTTCAATCATTAACGTATTCCAGATTGGGTCCATAACAGAGTTGATGATCACTTGACCGTGCAAACCAAAGAACCAGAGAATTTGAATGACAAAAATGGCGATTAACGTCGGAATGATTCCACTACCTAATCCGACTAATGGAGCTTGAATGGCTTTATAAATCACATCATGCATATTCGTGTTGAAAGCTTGTGTGACTAAAATATTCACCCCTAAGAAAAACGTCAGCGTAATCAGAGCTGGTATTAAAGCAGTAAATGATTTTGCCACAGCTGGCGGAACACCTGGAGGCATTTTGATCGTAATATTCTTTTGAACCATTCGACGGTAAATCTCCGTTGCCAAGAAAGCTGTCATCATCCCAAGGAACATTCCCTTTGCTCCTAAACGGTCCAAAGGAATAACGCCTGTTACTAACTCCCCGTTTTCAGGCTGTACGACAAATGGAGTTAACATTAAAAAAGATACAAGGGCAATAGCACCACCAAAGATCGCTTCCACCTCGTAACTTCGGGACAAATAGTACCCGATACCAAAGACGACGAAGAGTGACATAATTCCCATCGTTGCTGAAGAAGCAATACCAAACATGTCACGGAAATTGGCGATCGAACCATCACTCATGAATTTATTGAGAAAAGGCAAATTCGTTAATACTACAAAAATGGAACCAAAAATCGTAAGCGGGAACGCAAGCATAAATGCGTCGCGCAAGACGCTTAAAAACCGGTTGTTATTGAGTCTCCCTGCAATGGGAACAAGCTGTTCACTTAGTTTTTCAAACATATGGATTCTCCTTTATAAGTTTTTGACCTTAAACAATTTTTTTCATCGAGAGGGAATTGGTCTTGTAAAGCAATTCTACTTTTTCATCTTCACACGACTCCTTTTACTATATTTTGAGAGTAAGATTTTCAATCCCTATCCATCATTTTCTTAAATCGCTTACAACCATTATTATAATCATTTATATCTAAATGTCTATACATTTAAATAAATTTAACTATACAATGAGATAAACACTGACAAAAATAAAAGAAGCAGTGGAATATAAACCATTCCACTGCTTCTCTATTAGTTCACTTCGGTAAAATGCCATTTGTACTTTACTTAACTTCCTATGGTTTTGGTTAGTGATTCTTCGACCAGTGGCTTTTTTAGAGACCGCATCACCACAGGAATAAGTAGTAACGAAAGAAGTCCTCCCGCAATAGATAGTGCGGCATAGCTAGAATACGCAACCACTACCCCAGAAAACACCCCACCTGATGCACCTGATAACGCGACAAGAACATCAATCTTTCCTTGTGTCTTTGCCCGAGTGGAAAGGCTGGTCGCATCCACTAAAATCGTCGTCCCACTAATCAACCCAATATTCCAGCCGAGCCCAAGAAGGATAAGAGCGAGCGTCAGTACGAGCATGCTGTCCGTCGGAGCAAACGCCGCCATCAACCCTGCTGCAAGTAAAATGCTACCGGCTGCAATGGCCATCGTCGTCCGTCCGACCTTGTCAACGAGAACCCCTGTTACAAGGGATGGCAGATACATCGCCCCGATATGAAAACCGATAATTAGTCCTACTTCATGTAATCCATGGCCATGGTGCCCCATATGGATGGGAGTCATCGTCATGATGGAAACCATGACCAACTGTGTAAGAACCATAATCGTTGCAGCGGCAATGATTCCTTTTTTATTAATGGCTGTTACGGCCGTCTCCTTGTTAATACGATTATGATCGCTTTCTGTCTTAGCAATGGCCTTCGCTACAATTAAAGGATCGTGTTTTAGAAAAAGAAATACAATGGATCCCGCCATGATGAAAGCAGCCGCACCTAATAGGAAGGGACCAGCTAATGTTGGCACCCCGATAGATTCAGCAAACTCTCCCATGGGTCCAACCAAGTTCGGTCCCGCAACCGCTCCAAAGGTCGTAGATACTAGCGCAATACTTATTGCTGTAGCTCGTTGCTTCACATTGGCCAAATCTGTACCTGCATAGCGGGCTTGTAAATTTGTTGCGGTTCCTGCTCCATAGATTAATAGGGAAGCAAAAAGGAGGATGATATTGTTAGTAACCGCCGCCAGAACCACACCGATTGCTCCGAGCCCTCCCGCTAAAAATCCGGCCGCTAACCCAAAGCGCCGTCCATATCGGTCAGACAGGTGACCAACTAGCAATGCCGAACCCGCAGATCCTAATGTCAGCAGTGCTACAGGAAGACCTGAGAAACTATCCGTGCCAAGCATATCTTTTGCAAGAAGTGCCCCCACAGTGATCCCCGAAGCAAGTCCTGCTCCTCCAAAGATTTGAGAAAACACCACAATAAGAAGTGTTCGTTTGTATAATGCTTGTTGCTTTTCTTTGGAATCAATGTATGGCTGAACCCAGGATGGGTGATTATCCGTTTTCGTCGTTAACATATTTCTTATCCCTCTTCTTCCTTTGAACTTATTTCCCTCATCATCTCCCTATTATATATGACTGCCATT
Organism: Robertmurraya beringensis; assembly: GCF_042433785.1. Taxonomy (NCBI): domain Bacteria; kingdom Bacillati; phylum Bacillota; class Bacilli; order Caryophanales; family Bacillaceae; genus Robertmurraya; species Robertmurraya beringensis. The sequence continues at coordinate 19,922 of NZ_JBHLUU010000125.1, forward strand.
TTCTACAAAATATGTATTTTTTAGAAATAAACAAACGGCTGTTTACAAAACAGCCGTTACTACAAGAACCTTTTATTTTATTAATAATAAGGATAAGGATAAGGGTACGCGTATCCAAAGCCAGGGCCTGGAGCTAGTAATGCACCTGCTGCCAAACCACCTAAAAACCCTAAACCGAGGCCGAATCCAGGTCTACCAAATCCGAACCCTGGTCTACCAAATCCAAATCCTGGTCTACCGAATCCAAATCCTGGTCTACCGAATCCAAATCCAGGTCGAATTCTTACGTCATGTGTGACCATTTGATGTCCATTATTCAAGGTAATTCCTCCTCTAATGTATTTAAATACATTAAAAGGATATGCGGCGCCAGCCTATTCGGTATGGGTGAACGCCTTTGTTCAGAAGATTTTGTTAGGCCACAATCTACAATAGGGGGTGTTTTTGGAGGGCTTTTCACAGTACACCTCTACGCATCCAAATGGGGGTGAAGGTTTTCCTTTTAAAAGGAGTGATTCCTTAATTGAGGAATCTAGCAAATGTATAACAAGCGGAGATTTTCCGGTTAAATACAGAATGAAGCTCATTTCGAGGCATATAAGGGGAGATTTTCCGGCTATGCAAAGTAAAACCACCTATTTTTACGTTTTTCGAGGCAATAGGCGGAATTTCTCCGTCTATTAGGGCTATTTTTTATATTATTTTCTACTTAAGCGAAATTCCTCCGTCTATTTATCAGAAAGGTTGCTTAACTTGATCTCCCAAGCGATAGGAACGGATCCTCATGGTCCCTGATGCGGGAATCAGCATTTTTTTATCGACCAGTTGAGAAAGTATTTTTTTCACCGTCTTGTCACTTAGTTTCAAATACTTCTCAACTTCTATAGGGGATATGGCCTCTCCTTTTCGAATCGCTAGGCGAAGCACTTCCTTTTCGAGAAAGGACAGAGATGTCTGGTCCAGTTCATCACCCAGCCATCGGCCAATCACTTGCTGAACAATCTGTTGGCATCGACGGGGCTGCTCTTTCACTTGGTCATAGGAAAAGCGGATCACAGTCCATCCATCAATCACCAGCTGGTTTTGACGTTCCAGGTTGTCAGAAAATTGCCATCTGCTTATGCTCTTTAGGTGAGGGCCATACCCGTCGACTTCCAGGCAAATCCTGATGGCAGGACGAATATAAGCAAAATCCAAATACCTTTTGCCATCCTTGAAATCATCTACTTCATATTCTGGATGAAGAAACTTGAAATGGTGATATAAAGGCCACCATACTTGCTTCAAAAACAACATTTCAGCCTGATTGTGACCTTCTTGTAAACGCCGCAACCGTTCACCTGTTCTTGCCTGCAAGTGAGCATTCAAAAAGGTCTGGTATTCTTCTTCAAATCCCATGGAATCCCTCCTCCTATCTAATGGTCATATCTATTTATATACTGATGTAGAACATCCACAATATGGATATTTAATAGTAAACCATTACTTATTCAATTAAACTTCGGACAGATTTTTACCATAATGAAATAGAGTTTAATGTGGCTAGGAATGGAGAATTGTAAACGACAAATAAAGACTTGCGGAGTAGCTAAGAGAGTATAACTTGGGGCTAGATCTATTTTTAGATTAATAGAATTCTTATATTTGTCAATCTATTTTTTTATCTTTCTAAAAGCAAATGTAAAATAGGCGGAGAATTTCCGGGTAAATGCAGAATGGAGCCTCTTTTGGGGGTGAATAAGGGAAGGTTTTCCGCTTATGCAAAGCAAAATCTCCAATTTTCGAAGTTTTTGAGCCAATAGGCGGAATCTCTCCGTTTATTTAAGCCTTTTTTTATAAATATTTCTAATTAAGCGGAATTTCTCCGTGTATTTATCTGCTCGGGTGTTTTTAACCTGACCCGCCAACCGATAATTCCACGGACCTGTTAATAAATAAAGAAAAGACGTATGACAAAATCCATACATCTTTTCTGAATAAAGCACCCGAAAACAATACTTACGCACTAATTTCTTTGTTATCCACCTGAGCTTCTACCTCTTGAAGTGGGTTAAATTCCCCTTCCGTCTTTGAAACAACCACTGTTGCGACACCGTTACCGATCAAATTGGTGATGGCACGTGCTTCTGACATGAAACGGTCAACCCCAAGGATGAGAGCCATTCCTTCAACTGGAATCGAAGGGAATACGGCTAGTGTAGCAGCTAGCGTAACAAAGCCTGAACCAGTAACACCTGCTGCTCCTTTAGATGTGAGCATCAATACTCCTAAAAGGGTCAGCTGTTGCCAAATGCTTAAGTCTACCCCATAGGCCTGAGCGATGAATAATGCAGCCATCGACAGGTAAATCGAAGTTCCATCAAGGTTAAAGGAATATCCTGTTGGAAGAACAAGACCTACAACTGGCTTTGAGCAACCATACTTCTCAAGCTTTTCCATCATTTTCGGAAGAGCTGCTTCAGACGAGGAAGTCCCGATCACTAGAAGAATTTCTTCTTTAATATAAGCAATAAACTTAAAGATGCTGAAACCGAACATTTTCGCAATTCCACCTAGAACAAGAACAATAAATAGAGCCATGGTAATATAAACCGATCCCATCAGCTTTCCAAGATAAACAAGGGAGCCAATTCCAAATTCACCAATCGTATAAGCCATCGCACCAAACGCTGCGAACGGGGAAACCTTCATGATGATATTAACAATTCCGAAGAACACTTCTGTGATTTTTTCAAAAAACTCAATAACCGGCTTCCCTTTCTGTCCTAAATGAGCAAGAGAAATTCCAAACAAACACGCTAACAAAAGAACAGGAAGCAGTTCACCATTCGCAAACGCACCGATAAAGCTATCAGGAATGATCGAAACGACAAAATCCATAAATCCGTGACTCGTTTCTTCAGCGGCCTTTGTATATTGAGAAATATCGCCCTTTCCTGCCTCGGCATCAATTCCCTTTCCCGCTTTTACCACATTCGCAACGATAATTCCAATCGCTAACGCAATCGTTGAGACGATTTCAAAATAAAGTAAGGCTTTCCCACCAATTTTTCCAACCTTCTTTAAATCTCCCATTCCCGCAATTCCGATGACAATCGTTAGGAAAATAATTGGTGCAATGACCATTTTTACTAGCTTAATAAATATATCAGCGATCACCTTTAACTGCGATCCAATTTCCGGAAACACAAACCCGACGCCGATACCCAAAATGATACCTAGTATTACTTGAGTGGTAAGACTCTTAAAATTAATTCTCATATGGTCTCCTCCTTAAAACATCATTATTTTGAAAACGATTTCATTCACTCTGTTAAACACATGTTACAATTTTGTGAAAAATAAGAATAGTTAATAAAACTTATAAAATCTTTTTGTAATTAAAGTAAGTAACATAGTAATGATGTTTTTGAGTGAATACTCCAACCTTTCAAAAACAAATTCTTTATTTTAGAGCGTTTTCAATTTATAGTGGAAAAATAAACGTGTTGGGAGGTTACGTAGTGCGTATACGGCAGTTTCGTTTTAAACTTAGCACGGTAATCATTTTACTTGTCTGTCTCGTCGTCCTTATTTCACTGATGATCACAGACCTATTAATCAGCCATTCCGTTAGTAAAAATATACAAGCCCACACAGAGGAAAAAGCGCGGATCGTCGCGAGGACCGTTTCAAAGTCTCATATTGTGATAGACGCGTTAGAAAACCGAACCTACTCCAACTCCATTCAAGACTATACAAATGATATTCAAACGGCCACAGATATGCTGTTCGTTGTGGTGATGGATATGAAGGGAATGCGGAGAACCCATCCAACCCCTGAGGAAATTGGAAAGCCCTTTGTGGGGGGAGATGAAAAGCAGGCTCTAAAAGGAAAAGAGTATGTTTCTATCTCAAAAGGAACGTTAGGTGAATCAGTACGTGCATTTACACCTATTTACAATAAAAATAACGAACAAATCGGAGTAGTGGCCGTGGGAATTTCGTTAAAAAGTGTAGAGACAGCACTCGGACGAAGCCATCGGAGCATACTGATCGTTACGTTTTTTGGACTAATTGTCGGTGTGATCGGAGCTATTTTACTAGCGAGATATATTAAAAGGACACTACTTGGGCTTGAGCCCTTTGCCATAGCAAAGATCACTGAGGAAAGAAGCACGATGCTGCAATCCGTCCATGAAGGGATTATTGCCGTGGATCATCAATCAACCATCACACTCGTCAACAAGTCGGCACTTCAAATTTTTCAAAAAGCTGGCCTAGACACCAATCCAGTGGGAATGAACATTCATGACTATATGCCTTCCACTGGCTTGGATCGAGTGTTACAAACAGGTGAGCCTGAGCTAGATGAGGAACAGAACATTAACGGTGTCTCAATTCTCGTCAATCGCGTCCCACTGTTAGTCAATGGACAAGTAGTCGGAGCCATTTCGACTTTCCGTGATAAAACAGAGATCAATCAGCTCGCCGAGCAATTAACAGGAGTTAGAGCCTATACAGAAGCGCTTCGTGCCCAATCACATGAATTTATGAATCGTCTACATGTGATTCGGGGTATGATCGAGTTAAAGTCTTACAGTGAACTCACTGACTTTATTCGTACCTTGGTCAATTACCGAAACCAAGAATTCGGAAACATCACCGAACAATTCAAGGACCCTGCCCTCGGAGGATTTATTATGGGAAAATTGAGTTATGCGAGGGAACAAAACGTTGATCTCACGATTGAAACGGGGACCGCTATTCCTGAACCTGCCAATCAAACAACCACACATGAGCTGATTACGATTCTCGGCAATGTGATCGATAATGCGATCGAGGCAATGACGGATAGCGAAGAAAAAACGCTTGAAGTGAGTTTTGCCTATGATGATGAGTGGCTAGAGATCGAAGTGATGGACTCTGGACCGGGAATACCTGATGATACACAAAAAAGAATTTTTGAAAAAGGCTACTCTACAAAAGGAGACAATCGCGGCTACGGACTACACTTAGTGGAAAAAAGCGTCCATTTGCTCGGCGGCGAACTCCAAATGGACTCAAAGTGGATGTTAGGAACCAATGTTTATATAAAAATACCTTATAAAAGCAAAGAGGTGGAATTGTGATTAAGGTTCTAATTGTTGAAGATGACCCAATGGTTGCCGAAATTAATAAACGTTATCTCCAGGATATGAAAGGATTCCGCCTCACTGGTATGGTCCATACGGTAAAAGATGCAATTGACTTTCTTCAAAAGGAAACGGTTGAGCTTATATTGCTAGATGTATATATGCCAGGTGATAATGGACTCGTCTTACTCCAATATATAAGAGAACATCATCTCGAAATAGATGTGATCCTTATTACGGCTGCTGGTGAAAAGGATAAAATTCAAACGGCTCTTAGGCTTGGTGCCGTTGATTACTTAATCAAACCGTTTGAGTTTGATCGGTTTCAACAAGCATTACTGAGGTTTCAAGATAAATATCTATTTTTTGCTAATCATAGCGTGCTCAAACAAGAAGATCTTGACGATCGAATCCTCAGTACAGAGCAAACTCAGATGGAGGAGCCGATCATTGATTTACCTAAGGGGTTAACGAGTAGCACTCTACAAGTGGTAGTCGAGGTGTTGAAAGCAAAAGGAACGAACCCGTTCTCTACTGATGATATTTCGGAAAGTACGTATATCTCCCGTGTGTCAGTAAGGAAATATTTAAAGTTCTTAACCCAGCTAGGTGTATTAAAGGAATCATTAACCTACGGAATTGGTAGACCGGTATATTTATATACATTACAAGTAGAAAAACTAAACCAAGTGGACATGTATCTATAAAAGGTGCATTTCCACTTTTTTTAATTTAATAAAGTTGTATAGTTACAAAATCTATCAAACCTTGGTCATTTTCTTTACGATGTAGAAAGATTGAAAGCGATTACCAAAGGGGTAGATATCATTGATAAAAAACAATCTAAAAGAGGAAGCAATCAAACTTCATAAAGAATATAGTGGAAAAATCGAGATTGTCAGCAAGATTGATGTAACCACAGAGGAACAACTGAGTCTCGTATATACACCTGGAGTCGCAGACGTTTGTAAAGCGATTGTAGAGAATCCAGAACAAGTGGATGTGTTAACATCCAGAGGACATATGGTGGCTATCGTGACAGATGGCACAGCCGTTTTAGGCCTTGGTGATATCGGACCAAAGGCAGCCCTCCCTGTTATGGAAGGAAAAGCACTTCTTTTTAAAAAGTTTGCCAATGTGGATGCTTTTCCACTTTGCTTAGATACAAAAAACGTGGATGAGATCGTCGGAATCATTAAGGCACTATCTCCTAGTTTTGGAGGAGTGAACCTTGAAGATATTTCCGCTCCCCGTTGCTTTGAAATTGAAGAACGACTAAAAAAAGAACTGGATATCCCCGTTTTTCATGATGATCAGCACGGTACAGCCATTGTTGTTCTTGCTGCTTTAATCAATGCGGTTAAAGTAGTGGATAAGCAGCATCGCAGTATCAAAATTGTCATTAACGGTGCAGGAGCAGCCGGAATTGCGATTGCTAAGTTGCTCATGCAAGCAGGATTTCAAGACATTACCCTTGTAAGCCTTGAAGGTGTGGTCAGCAAAGGCGAAAGCTGGATGAATTCGGCTCAAAAAGAGATGGCGGAAGTGACCAATTTGAAAAGAATTCGTGGTACATTGGCGGATGCGATCCATGGTGCAGATGTGTTTATTGGTGTATCTGGTCCCGGTGCCATGAAGCCAGAACATATTCAGTCCATGGCGAAAGATCCAATCGTGTTTGCGATGGCTAACCCGATCCCAGAGATCTACCCGGAAGAAGCTCTTGCTGCAGGTGCCGCTGTTGTAGGGACAGGTCGATCTGATTATCCAAACCAAGTGAATAATTTACTTGCCTTCCCCGGCATTTTCCGAGGTACCTTGGATGCAGGAGCAAAGGACATTACAACAGAGATGAAGCTGGCAGCCGCTTATGCGATTGCGGAAGCTGTTTCAGAAAAAGAGTTAAAAGCAGACTATGTGATTCCGAGCGCATTGGATGAAAGAGTGGCAAAAATGGTGGCCAAGGCCGTTTCGGTTGCTACCATTCAGCAGAACAAAAGCAAAAGTTCATTATCTGTATCGTAAAACACCCTTTCTGGTAATAGGTTCCATAACCTGTCCCAAAATCGGAACATGCAATCAAATATGTAGGACAAATTATATTAAATGGCTCAGTTCACATACTGAGCCATTTTTGAGGCCTGTTGAACCAAGCTCCCTCTCCAAAACCATAATAGAGTGTACCCAAATGAGGGAATCAGCAGAGTTTGGTAATTAAGCGGAGAAATTTCTCTTAATTAGGAAATAGCACTCAAAATAGCATAATTAGACGGAGAGATTCCGACTATTGACTCAAAAAACGTGAAAATGGGTGATTTTTCTTTGCTTAAACGGAAAACCTCCGCTTATATACCCTGAAAAGCGCTCTACTCTGCAGTCTAACCGGAAAACCTCCGCTTATTTGAGATAAATGGTATATCAAATTGTAGGGTGCATTTCCCGATACAAATTTGTAATGGTTGTGATAGGAAACGGAACCACCATTTTAGGTGTACTTTCTTTTACAATATAAATTTTTTATATGAATGTATATTTTTTTTAAAGGTGCAAAATATATCTACACCAACGAAAAGGAGAGATTGAAATGGACAGAAACAACCGTGGAAATAACTCTAATCAATTAGTAGTACCTGGGGCAGAACAAGCACTTGAACAAATGAAGTACGAAATTGCTAGTGAATTTGGTGTAAATTTAGGACCTGAAACATCTGCACGCGCAAACGGATCTGTAGGTGGAGAAATCACCAAGCGCCTGGTGCAAATGGCAGAACAATCAATGGGCGGTAGCTTCCGCTAATTTTGTAATAATTTATCCTTAGATGGTAGCATGGGGAGAGGTAATCTAACTTACCTCTCCCCATTATTTTGTTACATCCCCCATCATCTTGTAAATAATTGAGGAAATTAGTCGTAATTTCCTTGGAAATATTCGACACGATTCTTATGCTGGGGAAATATTTGAGGTTCAATAATCTTCTTATTCTTTCCTTTTAAGACGTTCTCTTATATCTTTTCTTAATTATTACTACCGACACGACTACTAAGAACGAGACGATGCTTAACACTTCTTGCAAAAGTTGAGGAATCGGCAGGACGTTTTTTAGTATCATTAAAGCAATGGCGGAAACTATTATGACCGTTGAATGTTTATGGATAAAGTTCATAGATCTCTCCTTTTTATTTTCTTATATGAAGTTATAATACTTGCACAAACAATAAAAACTCCTAGCAAGGAAATAAGATAAACATACGGGGAAATCACCGTACCAAAAGCCACTTCATTTTGGAGCAAGTATACCTCCCCTTGCATGTCCGGTTTATAGTACATGGTTTTTATATAACCTATTCCTATAGTACACAATATATAAATGATATGTAGAATGATTGAAGCCACAAAAGCTTGTAAAACTGTTTTCATAGATACCTCCTTATTGCAAAAAAGTCCTTTAAGAACATTATCTTAAAGGACTCCCCAATAAACAATATGCCATGACAATAAAATACAATAATTATCGCTGAAAACTATACATTTGTAACCTTAAAATGCATAAGCTTACTAACCTCTGCGACAGGAACTGGTTTACTTATATAATAGCCTTGAATTTGGTCGCAGCCTTTTTCTTTAAGTATTTGATACTGTCTTTCATTTTCAACACCTTCAGCAATTGTTTTTAAGTTTAGGTTTGTTGCTAATGCTAAAATGGTTGAAACAATTGCCTGGTTGCTGTGATCGTTTTCGATATCATTGATAAAACTTTTATCAATTTTTAAGATATCTATCGGTAAATTTTTTATATGACTTAGCGAAGAATAGCCTGAACCAAAATCATCTATGGATATCTTAATGCCTAATTGTTTCAGTTTCTTTAACTTACTAATGACTAACTCCGTATCCATCGTAGAACTTTCCGTTATTTCTAATTCCAAATATACCGGGTCGGCTAACGTATCTTTTAATATGGCTTCTACTTTTTCAACAAAATCCTTTTGAAGAAATTGTATGGTGGATACATTAACTGAAACCCCGAGATGTTCGACTCCCTCATCTTCCCACTTTTTAAGCTGTAAACAAGCTTCACGAAGGACCCAATCACCTAGCTTTAAGATTAATCCAGTTTCCTCAGCAAGCGGAATAAATGTAGATGGTGAAATGTTCCCATATTCACTGTGTTTCCATCGAAGCAAAGCTTCCACTCCAATAATTTCATTACTTAGCAACTCCAGCTTAGGTTGATACGCGATACTCATTTCATTAAGTTCAATCGCTTTTCGCAAGCCATTTTCTAGATTCACTTTTAAAGTAATATGATCATCCATGCTTACATTGAAAGTCTGATAGCGGTTCTTCCCTTGCTCCTTTGCACTATACATGGAGGTATCTGCCCTTTTAATTAGACTATTTAAGCTTGATCCGTGATCCGGATATAGAGAAATACCGATACTTGAGGTAATAAATAGCTCATTTCCATTTATTGATATAGGTTTCTGGAGCTCATTGATAATTTGTTCAGCTAATCTTTCAGCTTCTTCCTTTGTAGTGTTTCTGACCAAGATCATAAATTCGTCCCCACCTTGGCGGGACACTACATTTTCCTTACCTACTATATTTTTAAGTAGGTTAGAAACGGAAACTAATAATAAATCGCCCGTGTGGTGGCCTAATGTGTCATTGATGAATTTAAAGCGGTCCAAGTCAATGAACATGATGGCAAATCTACTATTTAACTGATTAGTTTCTTGAATAGCGCTCTCTATTTTTTCTTCAAAATACCTGCGATTCGTTAAGGAAGTTAAACTATCGTGATAAGCAATATACTCTATTTTTCTAATTGACTCTTCTAGTTCTTGATTCTTTTCAATGATTTCTTTTGTTCGTTGTTGAACTTTTATTTCTAGTTCCCTATTTAACTCTTTCGTTTCAAAAATTAATTCACTATTTTGAACTAGGGTAAGAATCTGTCTAATGATAATTAATAAAGTAGAAGCGATTGAGCCTATAACAAGACTGTTAATCGCTAGATTCCCCTGAAATATCATAAAAATAAAAATCGTGATCACTGAGAGGTACGGAAGCATTAATTTTATTGTTATGAAATCAATAATTTTTCCACTGTTTCTTTTCTGTTCTGTTTCCGATTCCACTAGAACTTTACCATCTTTTTTATTATATACACTCGCCAACCCAAACAATAACATGGATAGTGGCCAAAGAGGATCGATATAACTCCCTGATAAATATAAATTGTTCATCGTCAAATATAAATAATCCATATTAGCAAAAAGTAAGATTGAAAAAGCGATAACATTAATGATGAACACCTTTTTTGGCAAAACACTCTGTGACATATAATATAAACTTAGCAAGGCAAATAACATGACTAGAATAGCAATTGGATAACCAACAGAAACAACTGTATACATAAATCCAAACTCTTTCGCCGAGTCTAGAATGGGCGCAATGACAAAATGCCAACTAATGGATGAGACGACAATCATGACAATAATAATATCGAAAATATATTGAACGGTTTTAGAAATGTTCTTTGTTAATGACTGAACAAACACTAAAGCGAAAATATAAAAAATGATACTTATGTACCAAAATAAATCGGATAAATTAGTACTATGAATATTTGGAAAAAAGGTAAAGTTATATCTAAATATAACCATTCCCACACCGTAGCTAAATGTAGCAACGGCGGTTAATAACCAGTAATATCTTATCTTCTCCTTTTTCAGATGGAAAAATTGCTTAATTATAAAAATACCGCTCACGAAAGGCGCAATGACTTGAAATCCATTCCCACCGAGCAAAATTAGTTCTTTCTCATCTTTAAAGCAGATAATTAATGCGTAATAACTTAGTATATAAATGCCAATAAAATACTTTGAGCGTTTTTCTAAAATTGATGCCCAATCTCCCATGGTGAGTTCCTCTTTCTGTTACCCATTTATGCTAGATAATCAATAAAAATACGAAAATATACCTATTACTATTTTACCATTAAAACAACGGAAGATTTGTAGGATTTTGTCGAAAAAGCTTTTGGTAAATATTAAAAATACTTGCATTTTAGAAAATAAAAAGGCCGTGTATGACGAAATACACAGCCTTTTACTCTCTTATAATTTAAACTTTCCTGTCAATTCCTTCATCTTGGATGACATCGTAACCAGCTCTTCGATTGACTCCGTCATATGTAACACTAAGCGTTCTTGTTCTAATGTAATATCCACGGTTTTTCTTACTTCAGTTGAGGCTTGCTCAGCAATATTAGCTGTCTCTTTCGCGGATGCTGTGATTTCTTCTGTGGCTGCAGACATTTCTTCAGACGTTGCAGTCACTTCTTGGATTTTTACGTTTACTTCCTGTATCGCTCCTAGAATGTTTTTAAAAACCATTCCCGTTTCTCCAACCGAATGGATACCCTCTTTTACATCGTCTAAAACAATCTTCATATTCTCTGCTGTTATATTCGTATCACTATTGATTTTCTCAATAATGTTTCGTATATTAACCGTTGAAATTTCGGATTGCTCAGCTAGCTTACGCACTTCATCAGCAACCACCGCAAACCCTTTACCCGCTTCTCCTGCGCGCGCTGCTTCAATCGCTGCATTTAACGCAAGTAAATTCGTTTGAGAAGCGATTCCTTGGATAATTTCTACAATGGATTCAATATCCTTTGAATGGGCTTGTAATGCCATGATGGAACTAGACGACTCGTTCACAGAACGACTAATCGTATTCATTTGCTCTACTAGCCCATTCACCTTTTGATTGCCTACCTCAATTTCGTCCTGTGTCTTGGAAGAAAGTTCCGTAACAACAGAAGAGTTAACGGCAATATCGTTGACACTCTCTGACACTTCTTCTATGATTTTTGCACTATCATCCAAGCTCTTATATTGAGTGTCCACCTGAGAAGCCATTTGATCCATGATGACCGAAATTTCATTACTTGTCTCTTTGGTTTCGTTCGCACTTACTAACAATTGCGACGTTGTGCCGCTCATCGTTACCGAGCTTTGGTTGATTACCCCAATCATCGTCTTTAATTCTTGAAGCATATGATTAAATGAAGCTGTTAAACTTCCAATTTCATCTTTCCTATTGGACTCAATCGTAACCGTTAAGTCACCTTTTCCAACTAATTCTACTTTCTGGGCCAAATGTTTTAATGGATTAACGAGTGACACTGTAGCTATCGAAATCAATAATATACTCAATAATACGATTCCAACTGTCATCCACATTAACTTTATTTTACTAGCCTGTAGAGACGAATACACCAAACTAGCATCTAAATCAGCGCCTAATATCCCGATTAATTCTCCAGAATCCGATTTGATAGGGATATAGGCTGAAACTAAGGCACCGTACTCTTCTGAATAAGTCAATTCCCCAACTTGTGACTTGCCCGTTTCAAAAGCCTCCACAAGCAAGGGGTAATCATCAACGCCCTCTTCGACATCGCCTAATGCTGAGGCATCTTGTAGCATACCATCAACCATATAAAAATATTCAAATTCTCCATTTTTCTCTTGGCGACCCATCGTATATAAATAGACCAACCCATTGGTTTCTCGTATTTCGTTTAGACTTTCTTTCAATTCATAATAATAATCCGTTTCCCCTGAATCTAGTGAGATTTCCTCATACTGATCCAAATCAATCACTTTAACAGCATTTTCAGTAATGGATAGCGCTTGGTCCCCTAATGAACTTGTAATCACATTTTTGGACGTTTGAAAAGAAATAAAGCTAGTTACCACTCCCGAAATCAATATTAAACTTGAGAAAATAACGATCATTTTCAATTTTAAACTCTTGTTCATAGACGTCTCCCTCTTTAATACAAATAATAGGACTATTATACTAAAAAGGGGTTATAACTTAATTCTTTATTGTTCGACAAATAACGACTTTCACCGAATCGATTTCGTGTAGGTATGAGAATTCATAGGCGGAGAATTTCCTGCTAATGTGTATAGGGGAGGGCTAAAAGGTGGATTTAAGCGGAGATATTCCGGTTAGATGCTCTAAATAAGGCAAAATCCAAGGATTTGGATAAAATAAACGAAAAAACTCCCCTTATCTTTAAGGAAATATGAGTATTTCCCAAGTTAGGCGGAATTCTTCCGTTTATTTTTCATACATAGTGAACTCTGCAATCAATCAGTTATTACTGAACAACTTATACCGCTTCGGTTCCCCACTTCTTCTCATCCTGAACAAACAGAATACCCAACTCATGATGATCGCCTTCGTAGAGGGCTCGCTGGACAAAGCGAACCTGTCCATTGACGTCTAACACCTCAAGCTTACAGTGAGCACGATTTCGTTGCAGTGCCTCATAGACCTCTGCTTCGTTATGTACAATTGTTCCGTTTACCTTAGAAACAATTTCTCCAACGGAAAGCTTCATTTTTTGTGCGGGAGAATGTGGAAGCACTCCTAGGATCATGACCCCTTGATTACGCTTGGAAAAATAGAAAGGGCCGCTCTCTTCCTTCGTTTTTTGACTAAAATAAATCACTTCGCGCCCAAGAATTCCGATCGCAACGACTGCTAATGATAAAATCGGCAGCCAATACGAAGCAATCGCGATGGCTGTTAGCACGAAACCATGAGCCATGATTTGCTTTCCAACATGTGTGACTGCCTGAGCTGGTAGGGCTCCTTGGATGTGTTGATAATGTCCGAGTGCAAACGGAACTAATAATAGTCCGTAACCTTCTCCACCTACATTAAACACCGGCCACCATTCAAACGGAAGCTGCTGGAGGGCATCTCCAGGGACCAACAGAAGAAGCGGCAACATCCACACTCGCTTGAGTTCGTGAACGCCTACTCGTTGGCCGCGCTTGCTCGTCATGAGCTTAGGCGAGGTCCCCTTCTTTCCATTTTTCAAAATAAGAATGCCTTCTGCGATGACTAGTAGAGCTAGCAGGACCGTGATGGACGGGTAGAGCTTGTCTTCTAGACTGCTGAAGAGATCAGGGAAAAGCGGGATACTCCAGTCCTTGCCTGCTGTGAAAAAGAGGGCGAAGAAGGTGAGACCCACGGTGTATACCGATGACAGCAGGCGTACACGAATGCTTAGGACTATGGTGATTACGGCAATAAACAGGATGGCCGCTAGTGGAATGACCACTCCTGCGGCGATCATGATGATCGACAGTATGGATCCAAGCAATAGTCCGAGCGGTAGTAATTGACGAAGCTCATAGTAGGCATTTTCGGCGCGAACGTGAAAATGACTTCGCTCCCTTTTTACTCGAGAAACTCCTAAAAATGCCGCGAGTAGGAATGTGAAGTAAAACACTGGATGTATTAATAGTTTTGCGAATCCCCAAGCCATTTCTAATAGCCACTCTAGAACCAATCTAGCCACCAACCTTATCAATCTATTTCCGAACTTTCCTATTAATCTTTATTTTACCAAATGAAAGGAGAATTCGATATTAGAAATATTTTGGATAATAGTGGATAAGGGGTTTTAGGGGAATATTCGCGGAACTTCATAACAAAAATCCCCCCTTACCCATGAGGATAAGAGGGTCAATCTTATTTCGCCAACAACCGAAGTCCCGTCTGAAGCTGGGTGTCGTTGCTATCCTTCTTCATTGCTTCAATCACTGCACTTTCTAGAGCACTGGCTGTTTTGCTGTCAATTTTCCCCGTCATCTCTAAATCGTGTTGACGCTGGAAGGCCATGACGCTCGTTTCGGTACGGTCGTTAAAGTAGCCGTCCTCTCGACCTGGGTCAAGTCCAAGTGCCTTCAGCATTTGCTGGGCGTTTTTGATTTGCTCGTTGTTCATATCCTTTTCTAATGCCTCGGTGAGCTGGAGCGGATGCGTGTGATAGAGCTCCGATTGAACCACCTTCACATCGGGTTCAATTCCCTTTTTATGGATCCAATTTCCATCAGGAGTTAACCACTTAAACAGCGTCAGCTTAATATTGCTGCCATCCCCCATCGGTACAGCCTGTTGAACGGTTCCTTTACCGAATGTGGTCTCTCCAATGAGCTGGAATCCTTCCGCTTCCTGCAGTGCACCAGCAAGAATTTCAGAGGCAGATGCACTGCCTTTATCAATCAATACGGCAACAGGATAGTCTTTATCCTTCGTGAGGTTTGAAAAATAGCGCATTTTCTCGCCATCTCGTTTCTCAATTTGTACGAATGGCTTTTCCTTGGAAACAAATTCTTTCAAGATTTCCTCCACGCTTGATAACAGTCCGCCTGGATTGCCACGCACATCAATCAGTAACCCATCGATGCCTTTATCTTCCAACGCCTTTAATTCCTTTTTAAACTCTTTTGCGGTTTCCTCTGAGAACGTGGTGATTTCAAGATACCCAATATCCTTGCCGTTTTGCTTTTTCACATCACTATGGACCGTGATTTGCGGAATTTCATCGCGCTTCACGTCGACAACGAGAGGCTTGGTTAAGCCACTACGTGCGATTTCTAGCTTCACCTTTGTTCCTTTTTCTCCGCGGATTTTAAGGGTTGCTTGATAAAGGTCTACCCCGTCCAAGCTTTCTCCATCCACCGATAAGATTTGGTCATTAGGGCGCAAGCCTGCTTTTTCGGCTGGCGAGTCTTTAAATGGGGACACGATGACGATTTTGCCATCAACCAGGCCTACTTCTGCCCCGATTCCTTCAAACGAGGATTCAAGTGTGCTGCTGAACTGCTTGGCCGTTTCTTTGTCCATGTATACCGAGTACGGATCATCAAGTGTAGTGAGCATGCCTTGAATTGCACCCTCGATGAGCTTTTCTTGATCCACACTTTCTACATAACTGGTTAAAATTAACTCGTAGGCCTTTTCGACTTTGTCCAATTCTTCTAGATTGATAGACTGAGGGCTTCCCTCGTCGCTGCTTTTGGTATGTAACTCCACCTTGGACTCTGCCGCTAACGCACCCGTAAAGTGCAAATATCCATATGTTCCTCCAGCACCTGTTAGCAATGATCCTGTCATTAGCAAGGCAACCCATTTTCGATTCATGCAAAAATCCTCCCTAAAAGAAAAGCACTAATTTTTTTCTGCATTAGCTTTTGTCGGTTTAAGGGTCTATTTCTCCTTCCACGAGCTGTTGTTGCTTTGCAACAAAGGCTCGCTACAGGAGAAACAGCCCCTATATTTAATAGTTATACAAAAAACACCTCACAAAGTTGTGAGATGTCTTTGTATAACCACTATATGTGCGAGATGGACTAGTTATGAATTAATTCCGGACAACTAGGGTGGCTAGTTGTTCGGTTAAGGCTTCTAACTCTTTGAAAGATTCAACTACTTGGGTGATTTGGTTGGATTGTTCTTCGACGCTTGCTAGTACTTCTTCTACTGCCGCACTGGACTGTTCAGACACACTGGATAGCGAGGAGATTTCCTCTAAAACCACTTCAGAGTTTTTAGAAAAATGAACAAGACTGTTTTCTACTTCTTCTGCTTGCTGTAGTCCTTGCTTAGACGAGGCGAGCATGGACTGGAACGTTTGGCTTGTTTGCTTGGTCATTTCTAGTCCTTTTTCAACTGCCAGCTGGCCGCCTTGTACTTGGCCCGTTACTTGTACGGTCTTTCTTTGGATTCCATCTAGGATGGCTTCAATTTCATGTGTCGATGCCTGAGAAGTTTCTGCGAGTTTACGAACTTCCCCAGCTACCACGGCAAAGCCTTTACCCGCTTCACCCGCGCGTGCTGCTTCGATCGCTGCGTTTAGAGCAAGTAGATTCGTTTGATCGGTGACCTCTCTAATTTTTAAAACAATCGCCCCAATTTTTTGGGTTTGATCGTTGAGCTCTTTCATCAATTGACTTGTATTTTCGACTGAGTCATATACATCCTTCATTTCTGTTTCGAGAGTGTGAATCTTCCCTGTCCCAACCTTAGACGTGTTCTCGGTTTCTAGCGAGATTTGATGAAGCGTTTGAGCAGATGTCACGACGCTACGAATCATATCTCCTGACAATTGCATCGTTTCATTCATCCCAGTCACGGAGCTTGCTTGAGTCTCGATTCCTTTAGATATTTCGGAGAATGCTGAGGTCAGCTCGGAAGAAATTTGATTCGTTTTCTCGATGTTTCTTTTAAAAGAATGACTGAAGTTCTGTAGCACGCCTACCGACTCTTTTACTTTTTCTAGTAATTCATCCACCTGTTCTTTTCCGTGTTTTAACTCAATTCCGTCAGCTTCCATCTTTTGCGTTAACTTCGATGTGAGTCGCGCCTGTGTGAGGAACATGAGTAACGTCACAATATTGATGACATTTAATGAAATTAAGATAGACACGTCCGCTCCGTAAAACATTTGCTCATTAAACTTGATAAAGAAATAATTGCTGAGAGCTAGTCCAATCACACCCGTTATGGCCATCGACCTCACTTGGTTATAAATCATAACCACCGCCAGAGCAAAATAGATCATTAAGTAGCTTGATAGCTTCGGAGAACTAGAAACCATAAAGAATATAAGAATCGCGATTCCTACAGCGACAATGTAATGAATATGTAGTGTAAACTTTTTGGTTACGGTTAATATGGTAATTAGTGTGACCACTGACAAACCAACAATAGCAAACGTAACAATTCCCTTTGTGCTAACGTTTGCAGCAAAGTTACTAGCAAGCCCTAAGGCAAAGCAGATCCATAGTAGGATGGTAACCAGCTTGTTTCTTTCCTGCATATATTGAATTCTGTCCATATCATTTCCCCCCATTGTTAATATGAAACAACATCCTTTAAGGAGCGCGTACCGTCATAACGTAGATCCACATAATGATTATCGCCTAAATATACAAGTGGACAATGTGGCCTATCTTCGTAAACCGTTATGACTGTCCCTTGCTCCCCTGTATTTAACACGACTCTTTTTCCAACAAATTGGTCCATTAAGTATTTCGTAAACGGGACCGTAATGGCTGAATCAAACTTTCCCTTTGCGGTTTCTTCCATTAAAATCATGACAGCAACGATGGGTGACTGTTCTCCCTTATACGGACGGACCGCTGTGATGGCGTCATATGTATCAGCAACCGAGATGATTTGGGCATGAAAAGGAATAACATCTTCTCGAACACCATACGGATAGCCAGAACCGTCTAATCTTTCATGATGCATAAGTGTACCCATAATCACCTTTGAGCGAGTTTCACCCATTTTTTTCAGAATTTGTACCCCTTCAACGGTATGGTTTCGGATCAGCTCCCATTCTTCCGGATCTAGTTTTCCGTTCTTTTTTAAGACCGAAAGTGGGATCGCAAGCTTTCCGATATCATGCAGTATACCTGTTTCTCCAAGAAGCAGAATTTCTGCTTTATCCATTTTTAATAGCTTTCCGATAATAGAAGAGACAACCGCCACATTTAACGAATGAACATACGTAAATTCATCATCTTTCCTAAGGAGCTTGAGTAGTTCGAAATGCTCATCTTCCGCTACAATCGTATTCAGCATCGGTGTATACATATGCTCGAGCTTTTGTAACGGCTGATTGGAAGCGCTACCATTTATAGTTGCTTCCAGATCTTCGAAAATAGTTTTTAACTGCCCAAGAGATTCCTTGTAGTTCTGTTCTAGTTTTTCAACACTGATAGATGGTTGGTTAAATAAACAAGTTTCCATACGTAAATTGTTATGATGCAAGTGACTTTGTAAAACAAAGATATGTCTTTCGTTTAATATTGTTCCTTTTCGTAGTAGTGGAATAGATTTGTTCTTTGCAAACACATCTTCCGCTAGCACCGACCCTACTAATTCTAAGGAAAGACTCCCCTCTGTTAACATTTCATACACCCCTATAGTCCGTTTTACCTGTGCAATTATTACTATTATAGTACCAAATTCTAGATTTGAGTATAGGAATGGAGGAGGTTTTATTTCGTAATGCTCAAAATATTTCTACAAATTTCGACGTTGACATGAAAAAGAAGAGGGAGTTCCTCTTCTAGTTTGAAGGATATTAACTTAATACCAATTCGTTTGCTACTAACTGTTGAATAAACTGATGTCCACTTTTGACAATATGGTCTTTGTCATAATCCATTGAGGCTACATGAAAAGAGTTGGGTAATAGAAGTCTTTCCTTATTAGTCGCTCGTACCGTTTGAAGAATATAATCGGTATTTTCAGGTGGAACCACATGGTCCACACTCGAGCGCATACCCAAAACCGGGCTATCAATCTCAGGAATCAGGTTTAACGTGTTCTCCATAACCTTTTGTAGTTCATGAATTGCTTTTAATGGTACCTTTGAATAAGTAATTTCATGAACACCACTAGCCTTGATATCTGGTTCTGACTCATTTAGAAATCGTGGCTCTACCTGATCTTTTAAATAATCGTAGGCTGGCACTTCCAAAGCCGCATTTATTAAAATAAGTCCCTTGATCTCTTTGTGACGATGAGCTAAACGCAGTGATAGTGTTCCACCCATGGACTGCCCGATCACAAAAATATGTGAACAATGTTGTTTTAGTTGTACATATGCTTTTTCTAATGAAGCGAACCAGTCTTGATAAGAGCACACTTCCATATCTTTATAATGAGTTCCGTGTCCTTTTAATCTAGGAGCTAACACCGAATACCCTAATCTTGCAAACTCTTCCCCAATATACCGTACACTTTGAGGTGTCCCAAGAAATCCATGAGAAATTAGTACTCCCACTTCACTTCCCTTGAAGAAAAATTCTTCCGCTCCCTCGATAACCGGATATGCTTCTGTCATCTGTTTCGCCTCCATTAGTAAGCAGTTTAATTTTTATCTGTTACTATACTATAATTCATATAATACCTATCTGTAAACTAGGAATTAAAAAAATAATAAAAAAAACGCAACTTGCTTTTATTTGATACCTCGACCGATAAGACGACCATGAAGAGCACGGTCTTTTAAAACCAAAAAGCACAAAATGTCTAAAATGGAGAGTAGACATCTTGCGCTTCTTTTACTTATATATATAGGCGACAAACTGTTTCTTTACATCAAAATTTTTTTCTCAAGATCATTAAATAATTTAAATATCATCACTCGTTCACCTGTACGGGAGCTTATATCAGTATGAAAACTTTTCACTTTTTCTCCAGTTATATTTAATATAATATCCTTAAGCTCTTCTATGCCTGATTCAACTAATTCCGAACGAGTTTTCTTTATAGTTAACAGTCCCTCTTTTGTTTCACAAACGGTATATTCAGCTGGTGTTAAAATACCTTGTAAATTTACAATAATCATATCCCGTAAAATATCTGTTTTAACAGATACAGACCCACGCCCAAGAAAGTCCTTTTCCCATTGAGTAATTGCCTTACTTATCTCAGACTCGTAAGAACCTTTAGATACTTTCATATAATACGTCTCCCATCAAACAAAAAAATTGGTCTATTGCATAGTTCCTTACACATCGTATTAGTTTTAATGATTCCCGTGCATTGTAGATAGAACTAACTGTTCCACATGTGCGGGTGGATAGAAGTTAACTCTTTCTTCCATTTCAATATGACTAGTAATGATCAGGTAAGGTTTGACACTGTTTTATCAGTAGGAACCTCCACAATTGAGAATTTCCCATCATTATTATTTAATATTAAACCTCTAACTTTTACATGTGAAGGAACTAATGGATGATGACGAATGCTATCAACACTTTTTACGATATTGTCATTACCAGTTTCTTTTCCATTTAACCACCCATCAACTGTACCACCTGAAAATTCAGGCATACAATTTTGAAAAAGATAATCCAATGTTTGAATTTTATCTTTTTTTGAATCAAGTTGAGTTAGTACATTAACTGTGGCAGTTCTCTTATCTTTTGTTCCTACAACGAAAATCTCCTTAACATTTTCCTGATAAATAGCAATGATAACGGACCTCATAATATCTCCATAAGGGTGTGAGATTACAGAATCATAGCTTTGTATGGTCAGCATGTTTTCTGCTCGAATATTAGTCACTTCTTGTAAAATAGACTCTAACCCGTTTTCAATGTCCGTTAAAAATAATGCTTTTTGATTTTTATCTAAATTCATATAGTTCACTCCTTCTGTATGTTTATAATTTATTGATTAAGTAGTAAATAATTAATAGCAGTTACCAATTTTTCCAGCGTCCTTCTTGATCAACACTAGCAAGTCTAACCCATCCGTTTTGAACTTTTACACGAAATGCAGAATCATAATTTAATAACCGTTCTACATATTCGCTAGGTGCTTGGATAACAATCAGCAATCGAAGAGGAGAATGATATGCCTCGTTATCTGATTGCATGACGGATTGCCAAGGTAGTCCGGCTAACAAGTCACTTGCATTCCCCTGCATAACACCGAGACCTGCTGTGACGGTTTGAGTTGCTTTATTTCCACTACCATAATAATGAGGTGCAACCGTTGAAGCGTAATATTGAAGATTTATCCATTGGGCTACCGTTCCTGGTCCTGCAATGATGTTAGCTAAAAGATCACCACTTTCATCCTGGTTCCAATCATAATTATGAAGGAAGGTTCTACCTTCCAAGTCACAATCCTTAGTTAGTTCACGTTGGCCGATAATAAAAGCCGCATTACGAGCTAATCCCCATTCTGGACGTATCTCACTCCAATCTTCTGCAAATCGGTGTGCCTCTGACTTCGGATTTTTAAGTTTCTTTTGGATATTCGGTAATTGGGCTAGACGTTCTGCATTTGCATTATGGCTTACTTTTGGCATAATAGCTTCGATACGATCAAATGCTTCTTGTGCAGCTTCGGAAAGTTCAGGAACATAAATCCAGTGTAATTCATCAACTGTTGTATTATGCTCAGCAGCTACAAAAACTGTGTTCTCTGGAATTTCAATTCCTGAGGAAGAAAGCTCTTCTCTTACCTCTGGAAGGTTGCATAAAGCGGCTAAAACCCTTGCATTAAATCCACCTGCGGCACCACCACAGGCACCACAGTCGAGAGCAGCAGTATACGGATTGTTGGTACTTTGGCTACCATGTCCGCATATTACAACCAATGGTGCAATATTCTTTGTTAACCCCATCAGTTTCAATGCTTGGCGTGTATAATCGATTTTTTCTTTTTTAGAAAAACCCACATGTATCTCCGCTTCTGTATTATAAAAATGATTAAGCGAGAGCGTTGTATTAGGTTTGCGTAACCAAGTCTCACGAAGGTTACGCATAAAACGTTCTACTCCTTTTGGCACAAAACTACGTGCTATCATTTGTAGACTAAGCCAAGGTCCACTTACTTCAGGTAAGAGTAAGCTCGATAGTACATTCTGTTTCATCTTTTTAAATGTATAGCTTAAGGAGTTCACTGCTTGTTTTCGTTGTTGATATGATTTGAGTTCATTCTCATCTGCAGACTCTTTTATTTTGTGCTTTGGCTTTAGTATAACTGGCAAGGAAGAGTGGCTGTGTTTACTTCCGAGTTCACTTGTTGCAATTGGTAAACCAAAGAATCCAGCAATTCCAATGGTTTCAAACGGACCTTCTTTTTCAAGATGACGACGAAAAGGTTCTGATCGTACATCTATGCAGAATGCTAATTGAGCTACGGCCGTTTTATTCCCTTTCGTCTCAGGGTGTTTAGAGACGATTTTCTGACTTAATTGATCCGTGTGTGTTTTTTCCCAAGCTTCTAACCAAAGCTTCCTTCTTAGCTTCTCATCAAAATGGTAGGCAAATGATAAATATTCGTTTTGTTGTGCGACAGACATCTGTGACCATTCCTCGATTGTAAGCCCCCCCCAATGGAACCAAGATGCTAAAAGGGAAGGAATCGATACTTTTTTCTTAGATCGTTGGTTTTTCAAAGGTAGGTATGGTTTTATAAACGCCCACTCCAAAGAAATTCGAACAGCTAAATATTCTGTAAGGAGTTGCTGTTCATGGCTCGATTGTCTAGAACGCCAAAGCATCATTCCTGCCCATCCAGGTAAGGATAGCAAATGACCTTCAAGATATGTCTGCGTTTCTGATTTTGGGATTTTCAGTTCGTATAAAGCTTTTTTTATCGCAATATGTGCTTCTAGTGGCCAATCTTTTAAACTATCACGCTGTTTCTTATTCAGCGCAGGATCATATTGAATGAGATACTGCCACGCACGATAGAAACCTTCCTCACGATTTGGCATCGTCCAAGCTGACTGCGAATCATCGAGATATAATTTGCACCACTTGATGAAATGATAATCGAGAATATTGACTACCCTTTCCCCATCTTGATTCTCAATATGCGAACTTAATGGCTGCGTATAGAAATTATTATCTGTATTGATTCCATTAAATTCATCTGCCAATTTCCCCAGCTTATGTGATGTAAAAAGATCTGAAGGTATTGGATCTAATTTTAATGCAGCCTGACAAAATCTCTCTGCCACATCCCGTGGGATATTGAAGGAATGTGAATTAAGCCAATGCTGTAAACCCATCTTCACAAAAGCCTCATCAATCTCGCCTTTACTTTTTGCCGATAGAATCATAGAAGCACTAGGGTATATATCAATATCACGAGTATCCTTTAACCAACTTGCAACGTGGTCGAAAGATTGCTTTTCAAGTCCCATCCACGGGTTACGTGCAGCAAATGTAGAAATAGGCCAAAGTGGGGCAATCACTTGGCTGGCAGATTCAATTAAAATGGTAATATCTCTTTCTTGCGAATCTATATTTATATCTTTCTTTTTAACATTTTCTTTCTTTAATACCGATGCTACCCCCATCACTGATTACCTCCTTATGATAAATATCCTTTAAGGTAGTTTGGGTGACTCTCTACTAGCTTTGGTTTGGCTTCACCTAATCGGACTAACCAAAGGTAGATTAATGCGAAGGTAACAGAAGAACGATTACGAGTAACCCACGTACCAATAGCACTACCAAATAGTAAGAGACATATGACAATGATGACAACTGACATTGGAGGTTGAGCACTCTCATAAACGGTTGTATCCAACCACTCGTAGAAGAAGTTATGAATGATAAAATAGACGGTAGCCGTTACTCCTAAAAATGATAAGCCAACAAGTCGACCCAAAATCCCCTTTCCAAGAGCTACGAGCTGTGTCCAAGAAACCGACAATGACCACCCCAAGATTAACGCACTAATTAATTGATACCCCTCTCCAGGAGCCATGAGCCAATAAACAATACCTACAACTAAACCTAAAATCCGACCAGCCAAAATCCATAAGAAGGATGATCTTTCATTAACGCGAGGCGATCCTTCGAAAGGACGCACTGCAGAACCAGCCTGTAAAAACAGAGCAGCTTTGAACAAACCATGTAAAATAAGATGACTAATCGCTGCTACATATGCACCTAACGCACACTGAATGAGCATAAATCCCATTTGCGCTATCGTGGATCCTACTAACTGGCGTTTATAGTCAACTTGGACTAAACTAATTCCAGATCCAATCAATACAGAAATACTTGCTAGAATAAGCAACATGATAGAAGCTATATCACCATTAAATAGAGGTGAAAATCGAGTTAATATAATCCCACCTGCATTTACTAAACCTGCGTGCATAATTGCAGAAACAGGAGTCGGAGCAACTACAGATTCAATTAACCACCTTTGAAAAGGCCACTGAGCAGCTGGAATGATCACCGCAAATACAATCAATAAATTAATCCCCGTTTGCTCCCATGGTCCGAGTTGAGCTAAATTATCATTTGTTAGAGCTAAGGATAACTGCCATTGACCTGTGACTTTAAAAAGCCATACCACTGCGAATAATAGGGATAACCAACTTAATGAAAATAAGCGGCCAGAAACCCTAGATGCTTCACTAGCTACTTTCCATCCACGGTTTAACCTAATAAGTAAGGTTAAACCAATGAGAGTTGCTCCCCAACACAGGACCATTAAGCGTAAATCAACACTTAACCATGCAATAGAAGCAGCACCTGTAGTGAACGTAAAAAGCATAAAATATTTCCGATAAGAACGATCTCCCATTAAATAACGTACAGAATACCGTTGAATGATTAAACCAATCCCAAGAACAAAGAAAGTCATTAACCAAGCTAAGGGATCCAAGGACCAAGGACCAACAACTCCACTAACACTAGTATTCAAAAGAACCCATAGTGAAACTAGAGACGGTAAAGCCAACAAACCAATATGAATACGAACAAAACTCAGGGGTACTCGCGGATGTAAAAACAATAGACCACTAATTGCAGAAATACCCAGCATAATAAAAAATAATGATAAACTCCAAGAATCTAACACAATTTATTCTCCCTTCTAAACGGCGTTAACAAAGGTCTTCTATCTATCTGAAAAGTATTAATAACGTTTTTTTGAAGAAAGTTGTATTTACTCAATAAAAAAAACCGACAACTTCAAATCTTCAATGATCATTTAAAATCATTGGAGATTTGAAAATTGTCGGTTTTACTTCAACTAACTACAACGAAGTTTTTTGAAGAACTACCTTTTTATAAGTATTACTGTATGTTTAACTTACTACTAAAGTAAACATCAATATAACTTAATTTAACAATCAATTTACGTTACTCTTCCTTATTATATTTGGTTACTTTTTCATCCAGTCAATATTATATATTAAAAGAATGCTAAAGGCCGAATTATTTTAAAAGGCGAAAATAAGTATCTATCGATTATTAAGTTAAATATAAAATATGCCAAATTTTAAAAATTGTCAACAAGAAAGCTCCCATATTCGTCTTCGCTCTCAAATTCCTTCGCTTGCCAGAGGTCTCTTACTTGAATCTAGCCATAGTAAATTCCCCTTAATACAAAAAGCGCAATATGTCTACTATTGAGAATAGACATATTGCACTTTTTTTAAAGAATTGTTTTGTATATCAACATTTTTATAGTGGCACAATTCCAACCGGATTAATCGCATTGGACTTCGATGCATTCCATCCACCACGGTGAAGCTCGAAGTGTAAATGTTGGCCATAGGAATCACCTGTGTTACCCATGTTTCCAATGAACTGACCTTTAGATACGACTTGTCCTTCGCCAACCGCACGACTGCTTAAGTGAGCATAGACCGTTGTATACGTTTGTCCGTTAATGCTGTGTGCAATAAAGATCGCATTTCCGTAACTAGATGAGTAGTATGAACGAATAACTACCCCATCTGCTGCTGATACAACAGGAACCGTTCCTTTTGCAGCAAGGTCAACCCCTGCATGCAATTTACCCCAACGAACACCAAATCCTGAAGACAGGTAACCCGCTGATGGTCTTGTGAAAGATCCACCGGATACAGCTGGAGCTGAAACGGTACTGCCTCCGCCGCTACTTTCTGTACTTCCGCCACCACCTGACGAATTGTTTGCGGCTGCTGCTGCGGCCGCCGCTGCCGCTGCTGCAGCTTCAGCAGCTGCTTTGGCCTGACGTTCTTGCTCCATTTGAATGGCTTTTTGCATCGCAGCAGCTTGATTAGCTAAAATCGACTGCTCTTCTGCTAGCGCCATTTTATGGTCATGAAGTTCAGTCTCTTCTTGTTGAAGAGTCGCCATTAACTTGTCCTTTTCAGCCTTTTGTGATTCAAGGCTCTGCTTCATTCCTTCAAGGTCAGCAAGCATTGTTTCTAATCCTGCAAGCTTGTCCTCTACTTCTTTTTTCTTAGCTTCAAGTTCTTCTTTATCTGCTTGATGCTCTCTTAAAATATCTTGGTCAGCTTCTACAATGGTTGCTACCGCACTCATACGATCGATAAAGTCTGAAAAGCTCTTTGCTCCCATCAATACATCGATATAACTAACCATACTTCCGTTTTCCTGGAAGTTACGAGCACGGTCCTTTAGCAATTCATTTCTCTTTGCAATACGCTCTTCAAGAACAACGATTTCTGCTTTTAATGTTTCAATTTCAGCCTTTGTGTTCTCGATTTCCACGTTCTTTTCAGCAATCTTATTTTCCGTATCGGTTACTTTCATATCAATCTCTTTAATTTGAGCTTGAATAGAAGACTGTTGGGCTTGATTTTCAGATAGCTTTTGTTCTGCTTCATCAATCTTCGTTTCTACTTCTGATTTTTCCTCTTGAATTTGACTCTTTTCTTCTTGAAGGTCCTGAAGTGTGTTCGCCTTTACTGGAGAGACAAGAACACTTCCGAAACCTATTGCAGCAGCAAGTGTGACATATGTTATCTGTTTTTTCACTCCGATTTCTCCTTCCAAATGCTAAGTTAGTCGTTCGATAGACAGATAGATTCTAGTCTATTAATCTAGTCATTTTTTATGTAGAAAAGGAAAAAAGAACATTCCTTTTCCTTATATTTTCAAGAATTTACGTACGGACATTAAGCTTCCCCAAATTCCAATGAAGGCTCCCATAATCACAAGGATTCCAGCCACTTGGAAAATAAATGGATTCACATCTAATATTTGAATAAAATTGCCCTCTAATCGTGGCGCAATATAATCATGTACTTTTGAATATAACACCGAAATCATCGCGATGGGAATAACCGAGCCCAGTATACCGAGCATAAGCCCTTCTAGGAAGAACGGCCAACGAATAAACGAGTTCGTTGCTCCCACTAAGCGCATAATTTCAATTTCACGTCTACGAGCAATAATGGTGATCTTAATCGTATTTGAAATAAGGAACATCGCTGTAAAAAGCAACCCAACGATGAGCACAAGACCCACGTTACGGCTGACGGATAAAAAGCTAAATAGCTTTTCAACAGAGCCTTGTCCATATTTAACTTTTGTTGTGTATTCAAATTCATCAATTTGTTTCGCGACATTCATCGTATCAGTAGGGTTCTTTGCCTTTACGATAAAGACATCATTTAATGGATTGTCTTGCTCAAAAAGGTTAAACACTTCCCCTTCTTCTCCAAGACTTGCAATCAAACTATCAAGTTCTTCCTCTTTTGCAGAGAAGGTGACACTTTCCACTTTCGAGAGACTTTTTATCTGCTCTTCAAGTACGGCTTGGTCTTCTTTCGTTGCTGCTATATCTATGTGAACGCGGATTTCCACGTCTTCTTCAATCGAATCGGCTACCTTATTCAGGTTCATCATAATCACTAAAAACACGCCAACAAGAATCAAGGTTACCGTAACGGCACTTACAGACGCAAAGGTCATCCAGCCGTTACGACCAAGATTTTTGACGCTTTCTTTCATGTGACGACGGATCGTTCTAGCTTTCATAGCCGTAGTCACCTCGCATTTGATCTCGAACAATTTTTCCACTTTCAATCGCAATTACGCGATGCTTGATGGTATTAACAATCTCTTTATTATGAGTTGCCATCACGATGGTTGTCCCTCTCGTGTTAATCTCTTCAAAGATGTTCATAATTTCCCATGACGTTTCAGGGTCAAGATTACCTGTGGGCTCATCCGCAATCACAAGCTTAGGTGCATTTACAATCGAACGGGCAATCGATACACGTTGCTGCTCTCCACCTGAAAGCTCGGTTGGAAGCATTCTCGCTTTATGCTTTAAGCCAACGAGATCCAATGTCTCCATTACTCGCTTCTTAATATATTTCGGCTGTTCTTCGATAACTTCAAGTGCAAACGCAACATTTTCATATACATTTAACGTTGGAAGTAACTTAAAGTCCTGGAAAACCACGCCAATATTTCTTCGTAATAAAGGAACTTTCGAGGGTCTAAGTGTGGCAAGATTGATTCCATTAATCATAATCGAACCTTTTGTGGGCTTTTCCTCGCGGTACATCATCTTAATGAAAGTGGACTTCCCCGCACCACTCGGCCCAACCACGTACACAAACTCACCTTGCTGTATATTTACATCTATTCCATTAGCGGCAGTAACACCGTTTGAATACTTTTTATAAACTTCTTTCATTTCTATCATTTAACTATCACCTAAATTGTTTTTGTCATATCTATCAACTGGCCATTGGATGTTGGTTACATTTACATTACATGGATGATGGTCAAATGAATTATCGCCGAAATTCGACAAAAGTTGACCGCTACATTAGACAGTATTCTTCATAAATCACATACAAGAAACATTATAGCACTATCCTAATACAAAAAGTTCTATAAAAATATTACATTTTCTTTTCAAGTATTGTCATATTATGGTGAGACTTGGTAATAGACATCTAAATGATTCGACATGATTGGTGAATTTCCTCTATTCATGGAGGGGGATTTGTTGTGGAATTTTGTATTTTTGTGGCGGGTTTTAGATAGGGCAATATGCTCATCAGGTATATATCAGCGACATTTCAATTTTATCGGCGACTTTCTCTACTTTATCAGCGACTTTTTAAATATACCAGCGAGTCTCTCTATTTTATCAGCGACCTCCCTATCTACACCTTAAAACACAAAAAACGCCCACCAGGACGTTTTTCATCAGCCATTATTTCTTGCCAGCTAACCATTCGGCTACCGTGGAAGCATCTTCGCCTTGTAAAAGTCCCTTTGGCATAGCACCCTGGCCATTTGCAATAACATGCTCAATATCTTCTTTTGATAGACTAGCACCGATTGCATCAAGCTTCGGTCCTACTCCACCTTCAAGGTTTCCGCCGTGACAGCTTGAGCATTTTTGCCCGTAAAGCTTTTCAGCGTCTCCGCCACTAGCTGTTGCACTGTCATCTGTTGCTTCCTCTCCACCGCCACACGCAGCTAGTACAAATAATGTTCCCATCAATAGTGCAAGAAGCTTCTTTTTCATCCAAACTCCCCCTAAGGTAAAAAATACATAGTCGGTAATATTATACCAATGCTAGGCACGTTTGAAACCCTCACCAAGTACCTCGGAAGCGTCCATAACGATGACAAATGCAGATGGGTCAATGGTTTTCACTAGTTGTTTCAATTTCGTGAACTCTGTTTGGTCAACGACGCACATAAGGATTGGTCGCTCGTGATCGGTATAGCCTCCGTATGCTGATAGTTTTGTCACACCGCGGTCAATTTTATTCAAAATGCCTTCACGCACTTCCGCCTGCTGGTTCGTAATTATCATCGCCATCTTAGAACGACCAAGACCAATTTGCACCAAGTCAATCGTTTTCGTTGTTACATACAAAGCAATTAAGGCATACAAGCCGCGTTCAATATCAAACACAATTGCAGCAGATAGAACAATTAATCCATCAATAATGGCCACACAGGTGCCAAGTGTTAGCCCTGTGTATTTGTTAATAATCTGAGCGGCCAGATCCGTTCCACCTGTTGACGCCTTTCCGCGGAACACAATTCCTAAGCCGAGACCCACTCCAATTCCTCCAAAAAGGGCTCCAAGAAGAGGATCATTTGTCCACGGCTCATAATCATTCGTAAAAAACACAACCAATGGCAGAAAAATCGTTCCTACGAGCGTTTTTACACCAAAATTCTTCCCTAGTAAAAGAACACCAGCAATAAATAAAGGAATATTAAAAGTCCACTGTACAATAGCTGGTTCAAATCCAAATAGAGAAAACAGAATGGTGGATATCCCACTTACCCCACCAGAAGCAATTTGATTGGGTAATAAAAATAAGTTAAAGGCAATTGCCACAATAGCTGATCCGATGAGTACATATATGTATTCTAAAAATACTTCTACCTTCGGATGAACTCCAGATGTCTTTTTTCGATTCATTAACCGCGTCTCCTTTATCAACCTTTTTCAAATAACTAGGCGAGTATAGCATGGAGGAAAAAGGTTGTAAATGCCACTGTACCAACGTGTTAAAGGGTTAAAAGCCTTCTTATTAGGCTCTTTTCTTGTTGCTTTTTGGAACACAATTTTAATGATTGTCTAAGTTTCCTCAGAAAATTTTATAAATTTTATAAGAAAAGAGCTTGTAAACTAAATTCTCAAACGCAAAATAGCTATTTCCACGTTAAAATCGGCTTTAAGATTTTAACAACAATCTTTACAAAACAGTGTGTTATTAATATGAAACAAAATAAGACCGGGCATTCACCATGCTCGGTCTTATTACTGTTTATGTACGATTCCAACCGCGATCGTTTCGAGAAACGGACGAACGTTCGTGGATCGATTTTTGGCATATCGAATCATCATAATCACGTCGTGAAGCTCTTGTGGAGTTAAAAGTTCAATCGACCACTCCACGAATTCCTCATTGGAGATGGTGTAGTTTTCAGTCGGTACTTTGATTTGTTTATATGTACGGAGTTCATCACGTAAAATTCGTTTGTAATATTCATACTTCAGCTCCACCAGTTCATCCTCTTTGCGGAGTTTTTCGGTAAGATAGAGCATCGATTTCTCGCTTATCATAACTATTTCTTTCACCTCTGTCCAGCACGTTCGCATTCCCTACATAATGATAAACAAAAAACTAGCGTTGTGCAAAAAATTCTTTTACTTTCTCTATTATTTTTGAAAACCCTTTATCCTTCAAGGGCATTTCGAATTAATTTCACTACTTTTTTTCCAGCCATTCCTAATTCCTTGACAAACGCATGAATTAATAGAAAGATTGTATACTAAATGTGAATGAACCAAGGGAAGGATGATTTTGTGAAAGAAAAGAAACTAGGTTCGGTATTTTACATATCGGTTGCTATCATAAGTTTATTTGTATTATGGGGACTACTCGCACCAGAAAACTTAGCAGAGTCAGCAAATGCCGCCCTCGCCTTTACAACGGGGACTTTTGGATGGTTTTATCTATTAGCCGCCTTTATCTTTTTAGTCTTTGCAGCGTACTTAGCATTTGGACCTTATGGAAAAATCAAGCTCGGGAAGGATGATGATGAACCCGAATTCTCGTACTTTTCATGGTTCGCAATGCTTTTTTCTGCAGGTATGGGAATTGGATTAGTCTTTTGGGGAGTAGCTGAACCCATCACTCATTATATCGATCCCCCGCTTGATTTGGCTGAAGGTCAAACACCAGAAGCCGCTCGCTATTCATTACGATACTCATTTTTCCACTGGGGGCTCCATCCCTGGGCGATTTATTGCCTCATTGCCCTTGGACTTGCCTATTCACAGTTTAGAAAAGGAGAATCTGGCCTAATCAGTTCCCACCTTTCGTCCTTTGCTTGGAAAAAGGGTCGAGGGACCGATTGGAAAAGGAATTGATACATTTGCTACGATTGCCACCACATTTGGTGTTGCGACTTCACTTGGATTAGGGACATTGCAAATTAACAGTGGCCTTGCCCATGTGATTGGAATTCCAAACACCGTTGGGGTTCAACTGTTAATTATCCTTATTGTTACCATCCTTTATATGGTTTCTGCTACCACAGGGCTTGATAAAGGAATTCGTTACTTGAGCAATTTGAACCTAGGATTGGCAGTCGGACTCTTACTATTTGTCATTGTCACTGGACCAACCTCGTTTATCTTTGATGCCTTAACCACAACGATTGGTGGCTATTTAGGAAATCTCGTTCAAATGAGCTTTCGTTTATCTCCCTTTACACAAGGAACATGGGTTGGCGCATGGACCCTGTTTTACTGGGCATGGTGGATTTCATGGGCACCATTTGTTGGAACGTTTATCGCTCGCGTGTCTAAAGGAAGAACCATTAAAGAGTTTGTCCTAGGGGTACTGCTTGTCCCAACTTTGTTCGGTACGATTTGGTTTTCAGCTTTTGGAGGCTCCGCTCTTTTCTTTGAGCTTTTTGAAAATAGAGGAATCGTTGATGCGGTGAGTAATGACGTAACAACGGCCCTTTTTATCACCCTAGAGCAGTTCCCACTTGGAACCATTTTAGCTGGCTTAGGGACATTGTTAATTATTACGTTCTTCATTACCTCTGCTGACTCCGCAACATTAGTGCTCGGAATGCTTACGTCCAAAGGGGTGTTGAATCCCGCGAATTCAACTAAAATCATCTGGGGTGTACTGCAATCAAGCATTGCTGCGGTGCTTTTATGGAGTGGTGGATTGAATGGACTTCAAACGGCTTCGATCGTGGCCGCCCTTCCTTTTGCCGTGATTATGGTGTTAATGGTTGTATCTTTGAGTATGTCATTAAATGAGGAAGTAAGAGAGCAGAAGAAGATTGAAAAGCGTCGGAATAAAAAATTAGATCAGCTTTTAAAAGAGAGTGATTTGTAGAGAAAAAGCCTTCTAAGTTTGGATACTTAGAAGGCTTTCCTATTTTATAAACTTAATTTTGATCGCAAGTACGCATTAATGAAAATGTCGAGATCTCCGTCCATAACTGCTTGCACATTTCCTGTTTCCGTGCTCGTACGGTGGTCTTTTACCATGGAGTATGGGTGGAACACGTAGGAACGAATTTGTGAACCCCAGCCAATTTCCTTTTGCTCACCACGGATTTCCAAGAGCTCAGCTTCTTGCTCTTCAATCTTCTTTTGATAAAGCTTCGCTTGAAGCATTTTCATTGCACGCTCACGGTTTTTAATCTGAGA
This sequence comes from Robertmurraya beringensis, assembly GCF_042433785.1. NCBI lineage: Bacteria > Bacillati > Bacillota > Bacilli > Caryophanales > Bacillaceae > Robertmurraya > Robertmurraya beringensis. The sequence continues at coordinate 53,393 of NZ_JBHLUU010000125.1, forward strand.
TCGCTCGGTTTGACACGTCACCACGACATTCGTCGGAAGGTGGGTAATACGAACGGCAGAGTCTGTCGTGTTAATATGCTGACCACCAGCACCACTCGCACGGTACGTATCGATTTTCAGATCTTCTGTACGGATGTCGATTTCGATTTCATCATTGAATTCTGGCATGACTTCACAAGAAACGAAGGACGTATGACGACGCCCCGATGAATCGAACGGAGAAATACGCACTAGACGGTGTACCCCTTTTTCTGCTTTTAAGTAACCGTAGGCATTATGGCCTTTGATCGCAAGAGTCACACTTTTAATTCCGGCTTCGTCACCTGGTAGATAATCAAGCGTCTCCACCTTGAAGCCCTTCTTCTCAGCCCAGCGAGTATACATACGAAGAAGCATCGAACCCCAGTCTTGAGACTCGGTTCCGCCTGCACCCGGATGAAGCTCAAGGATCGCGTTGTTTTTGTCGTATTCTTCGCTTAATAAAAGTTGAAGTTCGAATTGAGCAAGGCGCTCCGAGAATTCCTTCAATTCGGTTGCCAGGTCGTTTTGCATTTCTTCATCTGCTTCTTCACGAACAAGTTCATACGTAAGATCTAAGTTTTCGTACACTTCGTACAGGTCATGAAATTCATGTACCTGATCCTTTAATGCATTGGATTCAGAAATAACCGCCTGTGCGGCTTGCTGGTCATTCCAAAATTCGGGTTGAAGCATGACATCATCAAGCTCCGCGATTCGTGCTTCTTTGTTTTCTAAGTCAAAGAGACCCCCTAAAGTCCGCTAATTTCTTAGCTGTTTTTTCAAGCTCGTTACGGATATCTGCTAATTCCATGATTATTGCCACCTCTATAAAAATTTTTAATCAATCGTTTTCCATAAAAAGAGGACGGTAGATTCTGTTGCTACCGACCCTCTATTTTATTATGTTTGTTGGGATTGGATTGTGATTTGTGTTGTATATCTGTGTTTTTTGGAAATCGGATGTCTAAAGATCGACTTAGTTCACTCATTCTACTAGTTTCTGGGAATCACATGTCCTAAAGGCTAACTTAGTTCACTCATTCCACTAGTTTTTGGAAATCATATGTCCTAAAGGTCAACTTAGTTCATGGATTCCACTAGTTTCTGGAAATTAGTGTTCTTAAGCCTACTTAGTTCATGGATTCCACTAGTTTCTGGAAATCAGTGTTCTTAAGCCTACTTAGTTGACACATATTTTGTGATAATCGCAAGTAATTTCTTATCGTAAAATCACCTTAATGCCCAACTTCCAGCCACTTTTATTGCCTCTAGTCTAAGCTTCCGCAGCAGTTTTTATACTTTTTGCCGCTTCCGCAGATACATGGGTCGTTACGGCCGACATTCATTGCCTTGGTTACGGGCTTTTTCTTGACTGCTTTTTCGCCGTCTTCCTTTGGGTTCACTGCTTGGCCCTTGGCAACCTCTTGACGCTCTAGGTTGTTGCGGATTTCTGCCTTCATGACGTACTTCGCTACATCCTCTTCGATCGCTGCGATCATGCTTTCGAACATTGCAAAGCCTTCGTGGTTGTATTCGCGAAGTGGGTCGATTTGACCGTACGCACGTAAGTGAATTCCTTGACGAAGCTGATCCATCGCATCGATATGGTCAATCCACTTCGAGTCAACGGCACGAAGCACAACCACTTTTTCGAATTCACGCATTTGCTCGAATGAAAGCTGCTCTTCTTTTTCGTCGTAGCGCTCCCTCACTTTTGCCAGAATCAATTCAGTCATCGCCTCTGGCTCTTTGCCTCGTAGGTCTTCCACCGTTACATCACCTTCGTGAAGAAGATTTCCGTTCACATAGTCAATGATGCCTTGCAGGTTCCACTTATCACGGTCCTCAAAGCTCGGTGTGTGAACTTCTACGCTACGGCTAACGACCGTTTCGATCATTCTCTCTACGATTTCGCGCAGGTTCTCAGACTCAAGCACTTCATTTCTTTGCGTATATAAAATCTCACGCTGCTGACGAAGAACATCGTCGTAAGAAAGAAGCTGCTTACGTGCATCGAAGTTGTTTCCTTCTACACGTTTTTGTGCCGATTCAACGGCTCTTGATACCATTTTACTTTGGATCGGCTGTGAATCGTCCATGCCCAGACGTGTCATCATCGCCTTCATATTATCAGAACCGAAGCGGCGCATCAGCTCATCTTCCATAGAAAGATAGAACTGGGTTACCCCTGGATCTCCTTGACGACCTGAACGTCCACGAAGCTGGTTATCAATACGACGGCTCTCATGGCGCTCCGTACCAATAACGGCTAATCCGCCAACCTCTTTTACCCCTTCACCAAGCTTAATATCCGTACCACGACCGGCCATGTTGGTAGCGATCGTAACTGCACCTTTATGACCTGCTTCAGCAATGATTTCTGCCTCACGCTCGTGGTTTTTCGCGTTTAACACATTATGGCGAATACCTTTTTTCGTTAGGTATTTGGAGATTAATTCAGATGTTTCAATCGCAACGGTACCCACTAGAACAGGTTGGCCCTTGCTGTTACGCTCAGCAATATCTTCGACAACCGCACGGAATTTCCCGTCCATCGTTGCGTAGATTAAATCGGCACGGTCATCACGAGCGATCGGACGATTCGTTGGAATCACAATTACATTCATATTATAAATATTGCGGAATTCCTCTTCCTCTGTTTTCGCCGTACCCGTCATACCTGACAATTTTTCATACATACGGAAGTAGTTCTGGAACGTAATCGTTGCAAGCGTCATACTCTCGTTTTGAACCTCAAGACCTTCCTTCGCTTCAATCGCTTGGTGAAGACCATCGCTATAACGACGTCCCTTCATCAGACGACCTGTAAACTGGTCAACAATCACGATTTCGCCGTCCTGCACCACATAGTCCACATCTAAATGCATGCTCGCATGTGCCTTCAGCGCTTGTCCGATATGATGGTTCAACGCTACGTGACGAATGTCGAATAAGTTCTCGATGCCAAACGCGCGCTCTGCTCTATTGATTCCTTCTTCCGTCAGCTGAACACCCTTTGTCTTTTCATCGTACGTGTAGTCTTCATCTTTTTTCAACGTACGAACAAATGCATTCGCTTGAATATAAAGAGCCGTCGACTTTTGAGCCGAACCAGAAATGATCAATGGTGTACGTGCTTCGTCAATTAAGATTGAGTCCACTTCGTCAATAACCGCGTAGTAAAGCGGACGCTGTACTTTTTGCTCTTTGTACAGAACCATGTTATCGCGGAGATAATCGAAGCCTAGCTCATTATTCGTTGAATACGTAATATCACAAGCATACGCAGCTTGCTTTTCTTCTTTTGAAAGGCCGTTTGTGTTTAAACCTACTGTTAAGCCTAAGAACGTATAAAGCTGACCCATTTCCGTCGCGTCACGGCTTGCCAAGTATTCGTTCACCGTTACGACATGAACGCCTCTTCCAGACAAGGCGTTTAAGTATACAGGCATGGTAGACGTTAACGTTTTCCCTTCCCCTGTCTTCATCTCGGAAATGTTTCCTTCATGAAGAGACGCGCCCCCCATGAGCTGAACAGGATACGGGTAAAGCCCAAGTACACGCTTGGCTCCTTCGCGCACAACGGCAAACGCTTCAACAAGCAAATCATCCAGTGATTCGCCACCTTGATAGCGAGACTTGAACTCGTCCGTTTTCGCACGAAGCTCGTCATCGCTCAACGCTTCCATTCTTGGTGCCAATTTTTCAATCTCTTCACTCAGTTTGGTTAGGCGTTTTAATTCTCTTTTATTCGGATCAAACACTTTATTTAACATTCCAAGCATTTAGAACGCTCCTTTTTGGTTATGGCTAATTATGTATAAATTCGCCAGATTGCTTGGCGAACCCTTCGTCATTCAAATGTTTACCTATTATTTTATCACTTTTGGGTAATCAGTGCCAATAAGAGCCAGAAACAACTACTTTAAATACTCGTCCTCTTCTAGTTCAATCTGCAGGTCTTCTAAAATCATCGCTCGGAGTTCTCGTAACTCAGGAGTGAGCGTGGTCTTTAAGTCCCTGACAATTCTTCCAAGACTAGCCGCAGAAACGTTCGTCTCTAAGGCAAACTCATTAATCGTCAAATCAACTAATGGATGAACCTCCATCGCCACATACTGAACAGCCGCCACGTACACAGACTTGCTTTTCACCTGCTTTGGCTTGATTTGACAATAACGATTCCAAAGTGCGACTCCCGTTCCGGTTAGTTCTGGTGGCGAACCATAGCTCTTAAACTCTTGGACCAGCGACTCGGCAATCACCTTGTGAACAGGGAGTGGCCAATTGAAGTTGTCGATGTTCACTTCGGCTGATAAAAATTGAATTTCGTTCATCACATAAAGGAGCTGATTTTTCAAAAACTCGATAGGGTCATCGTACTTGCTTTCGGCAAACTCCTGCTTAATAAACTCTTCATCCCTTTGATCAGATTCCCCTTCAAGGTCAAAGAAGGTCGGGAAAAAGATCCACTCCTCACGATATGGAACGATAAATCCGAAGATGAAAGAGTTCGGCTCAGCTGCTGATGGCTGAAGAAGCTTGATTTGTAGAAGCTCATCAGTCAGCGTATCTTTCATTGTTACACTGGTTGGCGTCAGCTCAAGCATTCTCCCTGCAACCGGCCGAGGGCTGTGCCAGGAAGCGACGATGTCTCGTAAACTCGCTCTTGTGACCGTTTTATCACGGTGATGGATAAAGTCTTGTAAAAACGTCATGTTTTGGTCCACTTGTTTGAAAAGGGCGAACCATACGGTATGAATAAAGCCAAAAAACTCGATTTCCTTTTCATCATCAACGAGCGCAGGAAGAACATACCGATCAAAATCCTCATCAATTTCATCACCGTACATATAATCCACATCACTGATGACCTTTGCCTGGATTTGCTCAATCTCCCGTTCTATTAATGAGTTAATCGAAATGGCTTCTTTTAAGCCACAACATTTTTTATATTTTTTCCCGCTCCCACATGTACATGGTGCATTTCGATTAAATGATGCTGCCATTCGGTTCTCCTTCTTTATCAAGGCTCATTTCTTAAACTTTGTTGTTTTGGAGATAAAAAACGCTTAACCTGAGCTACAATACATAGCACACTATACTCCAATGGTAAGAAAAGAGCTTGCATTCTTAATTTCAAGCACAAAATAGCTTATTTCCACGTTAAAATCGGCTTTTAGATTTTAACAACAATCTATGTGAACATAGCCTTTATCCAAATCTCTTACCCTTTAGTGTAAACGATTATGGAGGAATACAAAAGAGATTGAGGAGAAAATGGGTTGTGTTTTTCAAAATAAAAAAAGCACTTCTTGGCTAGGAAGAAGTGCCCACTATTAAAACTATTGCTTTTTCATATAATCAAGTACGTCCAAATCAATTTTCCCACGCTCTAACTCGCGCGCTTCAAAGTTCTCAGTATGTATATAACGAGTCAGAGCCTTGTGAATGCTTTCCTCATCCACATACAATTCCAAATATCCGTGACGTCTTAAATGCGCAACCAACTCTTCCTTCACATGCCCTTCAATCGTAGCCATACGATCAGGCTTAGCAGGGGCAAAGTATAGCTGTTGCAAACCAAACACGCGAATCAGCTCTTTAATGGGCTCCGGATGATCGTCAACACGAAGATCGATGAAGCGGTCATTGTATCCACCATAACCACCCGCTTCCTTCACTACTAATAGGGCCGCTGATTGCTGACCACGACTATCACCGCCAGCCTCTTGCCCTGCATTTAACGCGGCAAGCAAGCGTTCCGCCAGAGTGCCACTTGTCTCTTGAAACGTTTTGGCCATCGCTTGTACGGTCTGCTCGTCTACTAAAATATTGCCCTGTGCGGCAAAATGCTCGCCAACGATTCCACCGGCCCAGTCATAGCATTTTTCACCGGTAAAAGAAGCAGCATTTCCGTTCGCATCGATCACTCCAACCTGACGCAGATCCTTATCCTCATCTCGTGAGGTAATCATTTCAATGACCTCTTCCGCTAACTTTCCTTCTGAAAATAACTGAAATGCCTCTGGACCATATGCCGTATTCGCATAAGACTGCGTCGCAACAACACCTATTCCAGCCTTCGCGAACGGCACCACCGCTCCGACTCCTAAAAACTTCGACTGCACCGCAACCCCCCATTCTTTCTCCTTTGGGTCATATCCAACGATTGAAAACGTCATGTGTCTGCCTCCTCACGCTTCTAATAAGGTCAGTCGCACATGAATCGCTAGCAACACCAGCTTGTGGAATGTGCGACTGATCCTGACTTATCCTAAGAATACCCCACCATAAACAAGCGCACCCGCTATCACATAAGCAGGATGAACCTTCAGCCTTTCCATCAACACAAAGGCAATGACACCAATTCCAATCGTCTGCCAAATGCCCGCTCCTTCATAAGAGGAGAAAAAGAAATCGTACGTCATCACCCCTAATAGAACGGCAATGACCGGACGGACCAATACGGTGAGTCTCTTAACTTTTGGTGATTCCTTATATTTCATCAATAAACCGAGTAAAGTAACCATCAAAATTAACGACGGTGCCACCGTAGCAAATACGGCAACCACGGCTCCGAAGATACCACCCACTTCATAGCCAATATACCCGGCCATTTTCGTCGCAATCGGTCCTGGCAGTGCATTCCCTAACGCGAGCACCTCACTAAATTCATTAACAGACAACCATTCATACCGATCCACCACTTCATTTTCAACCAATGGAATCGTCCCTGGTCCCCCACCATAACCGAGAATTCCCGGAATAAAAAACGCCAAAAACAATTGCCAATAAATCATGCGGACGTCTTCTCCTTTTCCTTAGAGTTCTCAGGATCTTTTTTCAATAATGCGCTGAGTAATAAGGCAAAAATAATGATTGCAGGATGTACGTTTAAAAATTGCAGCAACACAAGACTCACTACGACAAAAAGAAGAGTCCAACCCCAACCGAGACTAGAGCTCGATGATTTTTTTATAAAATCCCAAGTTAATGTTGCGAGCATCACCGCAACGACCGGCACGACCGCCATCGACATCCCTCGTACCCATGGTTCGTCTTTGTAGGTATTTAGTACATTTAGCAAGATAATCATGAAAAAAATACTCGGTAAAATCGATGCAAAAAGGGCATTTAAAAGACCTAACACACCACCCACACGATACCCAATATATCCCGCCATCTTCGTATTAATCGGCCCTGGCAAGGCATTGGCCAGGGCCAAAATATCCCCAAACTCATCCGAATCCATCCATTTGAATGTATCGACAACTTCCTTTTTGACAAGAGGAATTGATGATGGCCCTCCACCGTAGCCCAGAATTCCTGAGCGGAAGAAGGCGATAAATAACTGTCTGTGCTTCATAACATTCCTCCTAAATTATAAAAATTCAGATAGTTTCATCATACCAAATTTATGTGCTTTCGTTAACCGTTTATTTCGGAATTCGAGATATTCACAAAATCGAAACAATTTACTTAAACTTGTCGAATTTTGTCCGATACATAAGAGGTATGTACAACCAAGAGGAGGACAGCAACATGCTAAAAAGAATATTCTTATTGTTCCTAGTCGTGAATGTTTTAAGCGCTTGTTCACTGGGAGCACAGCAAACAAAGACAGAAAAAGAATACAAAATTGGGATTCTTTTATCAGATAGTGGACTTGGAGATGAGTCCTTTAACGATTCGGCGTTCCGCGGCCTAGAACGAGCTCGCGACGAGTTTGGAATTTTATTTGACTATAAAGAAGCTCCCGACGGGGACTTCGAAGAAAAACTAACCGAACTTGTCGAGGAAGAATATGACCTGATTATCGGTCTTGGTTTCTCTGTTAAGGAAGCGTTAGAAAAAGTGGCAAAGGAACATCCCAATCAGCAATTCATGATTATTGATGAGGTTTCCGAGCTTGAAAATGTTGTATCCCTTACTTTTAAAGAGTATGAAGGAAGCTTCTTAGTAGGAATGGTCGCTGCAATGAAGAGCACCACGGGTAAGATTGGATTTATCGGTGGCTTTGATGTACCTGTCATTAATCACTTTAAAGCAGGCTACATACAAGGAGCAAAATACGTCAATCCAAATGTAGAGGTACTGGTTGAGTACGCAAATTCCTTTGGAGACGCGACACTTGGTGGAGCGATTGCCGAAAAACAAATCGCAGCTGGTGCTGATTTCATCTACCCTGCAGCTGGATTCACTGGTTTCGGTGCACTTCAGACCGCTCAAAAGCTTGGTAAATTGGCTGCTGGCGTAGATTCTGACCAATTTTTCGTAGCGGAAAAAGCCGTTACCACTTCTATGTTAAAAAATATTGACGTGGCCATGTACGATATCGCTAAAGAATTAAAGGAAACAGGAAAAATTGGTTCTTCCACGTATGTGCTCGGTCTTTCTGAAAACGGCGTTGGCTTAGCGGACATTCGTGTCGTACAACTATCAGATGCTGAGAACAGCCAGCTTGAGGAAGCAAAAGAGAAAATCATTTCGGGCGACATTACGGTCGAAATGGAATAAGGAGGGAATGACATGAAACTTCAATCTCGCTTACTTATCATCGCCATCATTCCGCTTTTATTATCAACTTTAATTATTGGATTTATGATTTCTCAGCTAGTGAGCATGCAAAGCTCAGTTAAGGATGATGTACAGGTTTTATTATTGGTGGAAGGTATTCAAGGAGAGCTGGTAGTTGCCAAGCAAGCACTCTCGAATTATACATTCAACCAAAGTGAAGCAAACAAATCAGAAGCTGTGACACAATTACAGAACATTGATGAGCAAATCGCGTCACTTACAAAAGTAATTAGAGTGGATGAGCAGAAAGAAACCCTAGGGAAAGCACAAGAGAAGTTTAACGCCCTATCATCTGAAGTCGATGCGGGGTTTGGAAGTAACGACCCCTCGGCGATTAAAAGGCAATCCATTCGTATTTCTGGTGTCTTAAATGATGTATACCTGTTGGATAAGCTAACTGGAGAATGGTACGACGAAATGCTCCAACAAACCGAGAAAAAGATTCAGTTTGTTGTTTTATTCTCGATCATTGCGATTGTTATATTAATTGTGTTATCTAGCCTTTCAACTTGGTTCTTGGCTAGACGTATTGCGAAACCATTACGTGAAGTGGTGGAGCATGCGGTTAAAGTGGCGGACGGAGACCTCACGGTAGAAGTCGACGAAGTGAAGGAAGATAGTTCGTACGAGCTAGATCAGCTAAAATCGGCTTTTGCGCTAATGATTTCGAATGTAAAACAAACCGTTCAATCGATTGAACAAGTCGGAGAACGAGTGACGGGCTTTACCGCTGAAGTATCTGGACATATGGTGAACTTGCGTGAAATCAGCAACCAGGTAGCTGTTTCGACGGAAGAGCTTGCTCGTGGCAGTCAATCCGTTTCAGAAGACATTCAATCAACCGCCGGCTCAATGGGTGCGATGAACGAAGAGTTCTCTCGAGTTCAGGATAAAACCGAGCAATCTTCACAAGCTGGTACAGCAGCGTTGGATTCGGTTCAAACCGGTCGAGTGTCGTTGGAAAAACAGGTTGAACTGGCTTCACAATTGTCTAAGTCAACCGATCATATAAAAACATCCGTCGAGGGCTTCACACAGTTCGCAGGACAAATTGAGGAAGCAGCACGTTCCGTACGTGAAATCGCAGATCAAACGAATTTATTAGCCTTAAATGCGGCCATTGAAGCGGCACGCGCCGGTGAGGCTGGAAAAGGCTTCGCTGTTGTAGCAGACGAAGTTCGTAAGTTGGCTGATGATTCGACTAAGGCAACGGAACATATCACAACGATGGTTAGCCATATGAAAAAAGGCATTGCGACCATTGTAGAAGCAACGGAGCTTGGGTATGATTTATCCAATCAACAGCAGTCATCTATGAAGGAAACAGAATCTTCATTTGAAGTGATTTCTATGAATGTGATGGCGATCAATGAGCAACTAGATGCGTTGGTTGAGGGGATGAAAACTTCTAGCAGCATGAGTGCTTCGGTTATTTCTGCGATTGAAAATATTTCGGCCGTTACAGAGGAGACAGCTGCGGGGACTGAGGAGATTAGTGCTTCTACGGATGCTCAGCTTCAGGCGTTTGAGCAGGTGAATGAGAAGATGGAGCAGTTGCAGGAGCTGACGGTGGAAATGAAGAAGGAATTGGGGAAGTTTCGGTTGTAATAAAAAAGCGAGCAACTCTTAGTTTGCTCGCTTCTTTAATATATTATTTAAATCTACCTGTAAAGTCCGTGCTACTTACATTGGTTAAAGGTAACTTAACACTTGTCCCTTCTGCAGCTGACTTATAGATAGCTAGTACTAGTTCAAGTGCTCTTCTTCCATCCTCAGCAGTTACATAAGGCTCTCTATCATTTTTGATTGCATCGATTACGTCTGTATATAATGGTTTGTGACCAAATCCATATACATTCGGTGGGTTTTCTTGGTACTCTTCTTTCACTTGATCTGGATCATCTAATCCATCAGCAAAATGCCATTCTTCAATCAGATTAACTGACTTCCCTCCAGCTTTAACCGTACCTTTATCACCAAAAATATAAAGAGTTTCTTCTAGGTTCTTTGGATAGATATTTGTAGTACCTTCGATCACACCATAACTACCATTACCAAACCTTACAAGGGCAATACCAAGGTCTTCCGCCTCTATGAAACCATGCTTTAGGTTGTCTGTCATTCCAACAACTTCTGTGATCTCATCACCCATCATCCAACGAAGAAGGTCAATATTATGGATACATTGGTTCATTAATGCTCCACCATCTTGCTCCCATGTACCACGCCATGGAGCTTGCGTGTAGTAATCTTCGCCACGGTTCCAACGTATATGAGCTGTACCATAAAGAAGTCTGCCAAAACGTTCTTTTTCTACAGACTCTCTAATTTTTTGGATTGACTTATTGAAACGGTTTTGGTGACAAGCACTTACTTTAACGTTCTTTTCCTTAGCTAAGGCGATAATCTGATCCGCTTCTTCAAGAGAAAGAGTAATGGGCTTTTCAATAATTAAGTTTACACCTTCTTCAATGCAATCCAATGCCATTTGACCGTGTTTTCCACTTTCCGTACAGATTGCTACTAAATCAGGCTTTTCAGCTTTAATCATTTCCTTATAGTCCGTATATTGAGGAGTAGAGGTCGGGAGATTAAATGTGGAAATGATCCCTTCCATATTCTCCTGCTTCACATCGCATAATCCTACAATTTCTAATTCATTTTCTATGGCAGCCGCAATATGATTTGGAGAAATTCTTCCACAACCGATTAACGCAAATTTTAAACTCATAAGTACCACCTGTTCTTAATGTTTTTTGTTGTAAACTATGTAAAAATTTCTTGAAAGCGTAATACCTTCACCATTCATATAATAAACTTATTATTTTATTTCATCAATCTTTTATTCATAAGTACATACTTTCTGACTAAAAAGATATCAAAAGGCCCTCTGGAATATCCAGAAGGCCTCACTTTTATTGAGCTTCAATTAGACCATAACGGCCATCTTTACGTTTGTAAACAACATTTGTACGATTTGTTTCAGCATTAGTAAACACGTAGAAGCTGTGACCAAGTAGGTTCATTTGAAGGATCGCTTCTTCGCTGTCCATCGGCTTTAGATCAAAGCTCTTTTGACGAACAAGTTCTAAATCGGTCTCATCCTCTTCTACCGCTACACCGCCACCTTGATTTTCGACTGGAGAAGCAAACAATTCATTTAGGTTTCCTTTTTCACGGAATTTGCGGTTCACTTTTGTTTTATGCTTACGGATTTGACGCTCTAACTTGTCTGTAATTAGATCAATCGCCGCATACATATCATCATGAACTTCCTCTGCACGAAGTACCAAATTCGCCATTGGAATCGTTACCTCTACTTTGGATCGCTTGTCATTGTACAACTTCAAATTCACATGAACATTTGCATTAGGAGTCTCAGTAAAATATCTTTCCAACTTGGCAATCTTCTTTTCCACGTACTCTCTAATTGCTGGAGTTACCTCAATGTTTTCACCACGAACGTTGTAATTCATAAGTGAACTCCTCCTTCACATTATACAAATTTGGTTACCTTACTGTTATGCTTAGAGCAGCTTGTCCTACGCCACTTTTTCCAAGCATATCTTAAAAATAACCACCGTCTTAATATGGTAATTAAGACTATGTATTTATACTTCTATTTTACCCTCGTAAACTCCTGCTAAAACTTGAAAAAGGTTTGAAAATTGTGTCGAATTGGTGACGTTAACCATTTAGACATATTTCAACGAAAAGAAGAGAGACTAGCTTGTGCCAGTCTCCTTACTTCTTTTTGTCGTAAAACATACCATCTGGATTAATGTTCTCATACGGGTTTGCGTATTTGTTTGTTGATTCTTTTTTCACTTTAAGTTCTTTCATATCCTTTTGTATATTTTGCTTTTCTCGTAGCATTAATCCATTCAAATGATCGTTTAATTGCTTGGCTTTTTGTAATAATTCTCGCTCCACATTGGAAGAAGGAGGAACTGCGTTTCTCATTGCCTCATCACGAAGAGCAAGTAACCTCTCTGTTTCTTGTATTCGCTCATCACGGTCACCTTCAGCCTGATAGAGCTTAATCATTTGAACAGTAAGGTCAAAAAACAGCTGTAGTCCATTCACTATGCTTGGCCACCTTGTGCAAATTGCTTTTGACGGTTGATTTTGATCACTTGCTTCCATGTATCGCGATATTCAGTTACGAAGCTTAATACCTCGTCAAGAATACCTATATTATTATTCATATTAGCCTCAACCAGACGTCGATACAGGTAATCATACATCGCCATCAGTTCCTTTGACATAGGAACATCCATATTTAATGTAACCATGAGTTCTTGAATGATTTTTTGAGCTTTTATTAAATTTTTGTTCTTATCCTCAATATTTTTTGCTTGGATGGCTATCTTGGCTTGATTAATAAATTTTATGCATCCATTGTAAAGCATTAATGTTAATTCACCTGGTGATGCTGTATTTAACGTGTTTTGCTGATATGCTTGATACGGATTATTTACAGCCAATTCATACACACTCCTTTATTCTAGCTCATATAGCTTGTCAATTGTGCCATTTGCTCATTTGATCGTTGAATCGCCTTTTCCATTGCTGTGAATCTTGCCCAGTAACGGTCTTCAACTTTTAACAGACGTTCTTCAAACCGATTAATTTTTGTATCTACATCATTTAGTAACTTTCCAATCTCAAATTGATTATTTGTTGAAAAAGAATTTCCTGCCTTGGAACGTAGTTTATCCAAACTCGCATTAACAGTATCGGTTAAACGTTGGGCAATTCCCTTTTCTCCATCGGTTGTTCCAGTCGCATTAAATAGCTTTTCTACAGACGTAGGATTAGCTTCGATTGCCTTTTTCAATGTAGCTTCATCAATTTCAAGCTTTCCTCCTTCAAGGTAGTTTGAGGTTGTCTTTATTCCAATACTAGCTAACTGCTTATATAAAGGATTAACTTCAGTATTTGAAATTGGTGTAGAAAAATCAATACGCATTTTTGTTAGCAAGGACGAAAGTGTTGGATCACGCCTTAACATACCACTCTTCGCTCTTTCTTCCCACTGCTCCTGCTGCTTATCTGTTAAAGTTTCTCTTTGTTCATCTGTTAATGGAGTATATGTCCTATAACGTTCTTCTTGTACCTCTCCTTTTATTTTTCCAATTAGTTCATTGTACTTCAATATAAAACTTTTTATATTTTCAAATACTTGTTCGGTATTATTTGAGATGTTTATACCAACAGGTCCATTATTACTTGCAAAAGGGGTTTTTAAAGTAAATGTTACTCCACTAATTTCAAAGGTGTTTGTAGTTCGCTCTGTTCTAAGGTTATTGATAGTGAAGATTGCATTTTTCCCTTCCGTAGTTGAGGCGGTGTTAAATTTTAAAACATTATTGATTAGGTCTCCTGTAAGAGAGATGTCTTCACCTGATTTATTAAAATCACCTGTCACCTTTCTAGTTAGAGTCATTCGATCACTTGCAGAGTCATAAAACATTGTAACACCAACATTAGAGTCATTAACCTTAGTTATTAGACTATTAAAAGAACTAGTTGCTGCTATATTAAAGTTTTCAGTGGCAAATGTATTATCGGGACCAGCTGTCTTAATATTAAAAGTGCTAAATTTCTCCTCATAAGAAATTTGTATATCTATATCTGCAGCTATATCTGTTAGCATGGTCACCGTTCCATCATTTGCTATATTACCCACAACATTACTTCCATCCATAATTTGACTTCCACTCTTAGTATAATCACTTGTTCCAATTTTGATAGATTGGATAGAGCTACTGGAAGATAATGCCACCTGGTTAATTGAAAACGTTCTAGTTACTGCTGAAGTTTTTATTTCTTGTACTGATTTCGAGGCGATAAAATCTACTTTTACGGTACTTCCATCTGAAACAGAATTATTAAAGGTAAGCTCTCCCGTTACACTATCTATCATTACTTGCTTCTTAACTGGGTCAGTAAAGCTACCAGTTACTACTTCATAAGCAACTCCATTAACATTCACATTCATTAGATCCGTTCTTAATATGGAAGCTCCACCTTTAAGGTCTACTTTAATCGGGCTCCCACTAACTTGTATTGTTTCTGACTTTGGGCTTCCAGTTGTCCAGTTAAAGGTTTGATCATGGAAATTAGCTGACTCATCGTAAAGTGATTTAGTGAAATCAATTTTTTTGCCTTCACCAGTAATTTTTCCGGTAAGATCATTTGTTACTTTTGATGTTGCTGATGCAAGATTTTCCACACTTTGTATAGAATATGAAGCTAATGCTGCGGAACTATTAGCAGTTGCACTTACTTTAGCCTCATCTGAAGATGTTGTTAATCTTGCACGATAAGCTGATGAAAGCTTCATATTCATTAGTTCAGTTCTAAAATTTAATAACAGAGTGTTCATTGAACGATACTCGTCTCTCTGCCATTCTAATACTTGTTTTTTCTGTTTTAGTTTATCCAATGGTATACGTTCTGCCTTCATTAGATCACTAACTAAAGTATCAACATCCATCCCACTAGCTAATCCGCCTATTCTCATACTTTCACACCACCTATATCCTCTTATCTACCATGATTCCGATAAACTCTGTCATTTCAGCATAAAAATCCAACATCTTTTTTGACGGAATCTCTTTGACAACTTGATTTGTCTTATCATCAACTAAAGTTACATAATATTCATTTAATTTCTCATGAAACTTAAATTTTAGGGATGTATGTGCTGGAGTTAAAAAATCATTTAAACTTTTCACTACATCCTCCAATTGTTTTTTTTCTTGAGGAACATTGATAATTTCATCTTTAACATTCGTGAAGTTCCTAAGTTGAAAAAAATCACTTGATTTGTTTTTTTCGGCTTCTATTAAAGTATTTTGTTGAGTAGTGAAGATTGATTTCGATGAAATAGGATCAATCATTTCTTTCTCCCCCTGGTTACATTCTTTATTATTATATCGGTTGTTATTTTTCTTTTTTAACTATTTTAATTGTATAGAGATAGAAAATTGCACTTTCCTTTCTATTGAAATAAGAGTAACCTAAAACTATTTATTTAGCTTTATATCCAGTATAACTAGTAGCGATTGCTTATTTTGTAAATTCCATCAGTAACTAACCTAATTAATAGTCTATTATTTTAACAGATAAACATGGAAAGATATTAAACAGTCTTTTAAGAGTTCTTTAGCAAAAAAATTATTAGAGTATAAAAAAAGGGAATGCAAACTCTCATCTACATTCCCTTCACTTGTTGATTTAGTGTAGAAAAGCAGTAACTAGTTCAGCTTTCTTCACCTAATTGATTTTTAAGTTTCAGATATATTTTATCTTGATCTTTCAATTTGTTATAAGTATCCTTGTCCCTATACTTAATAATTTTTGCTGGATTGCCACCAACAACCGCATACTTAGGTACGTCTTTTGTAATAACTGATCCCATACCGATAACAGCACCTTCACCTATTCGTACTCCTGGAATTATACATACATTTGAACCAATCCACACATTGTCCTCAATTATTACAGGTTTAAGAATATATCTATAGTCATAAGGAATAGATAATAAGTCTGTACTATCAAAGTTATGATTCCTAGTCATTATTTCTACTTTATGTGCAATTATAGTGCCACTACCAATTTTTATCCCTCCGCTTCCAACGTATAACCCACCAAAACCAATATAAACATTATTACCAATTTCAATATTATTCTTTTCAATAAAATAGGTTCCTTCTTCAATTATTACGTTTTTACCTAACATTCTAAATTCATTATCTGTAACATCAAAGTTTGTTTCTCCGTTATCTTGAATTTCAGGTTGTAATTTATTCTTACTATCATTATTAAGTATTGCCAGTATTCTAGACATAAACTGGTTTTGTTTGACAAAATACTTGTCAATATCACAATAAATCTTCTGCTTAATTTTCTTATGGTTTCTTTCAATAAAATTTATTTTCTCCAAAATCTTCAATGTACTTACTTCGCTAGTAAAAATGTTCAGATCTGGAAAATCAACTGATTCCGCGAAATCAAGCGACTTCAATCCATAACCAAGCGATATAAACGGAACCCCATAGGAATAAGACAAAATATTCGCATGGAGCTTTAAATTGATAGAAAATAGAGCTCTGTCGAAAATTTCAACAAGTGAATATACATCATAAACCTTCTCAATTACCTTCAGAGAAGGATTAGACAACTTCCTTCCAAACTCTTTACATGAATCGATATCTTCTGTCCAAAGGGGGTAAACGATTATCTTATAACCTTTATTTAATAATATTTGAGCAATATGTTCTAACTGCTCACTAACGTACTTTTCATCATTTCCTAATATATTGTTAAAAGATGTACCCCAATTTATTAGGACCGTTTCTTTATCAATCAGATTAAAGTCATTTAGTTCATCTATATATTTACCTTTTCTAATTAATTTACTGGTAATAATCCCCGGGTCACCTATTACTTCAGTATTTTTCCTATTAGTATCACTTATTAAAGATCTTGAAATGTTGCCTCTAACCGAAAGTAAGTTAACTCTTTGTAATATCTCTTCAGATTTATTAGATACAAACTTACTTACATCCCTATGATTATTGAACTTTTCAATTGCACTATTTATATAATTAGGATCCCTACTATCTACCCCTGTACCCCATGTTATTAAGGGAATATTCCTCTCAAGAACTTCCATACATACGTTCTCCCAATATTCTAGGTTTAACAGTGATCCCCCCCCTAAAACAACTAGATCATATCTTGAAACATCTGTTTTATAGTTATTCAGAGGGTAAAGAGTATCTATGTTTATGAACTTGTTATTATCAACATTACTATAAACAAGTTTCTTAAAAACCTCTAAAAGTAAGTCATCACCAACATTACCTTGCCCTAACCATCCTAAATATAAAATATTTTTCAACAAACTAATCATCACCTTTTAATAATTCATATATATATGTTTCATTTGGAGCTAGTTTTAAACATCTAAGAATGTTTTTTCTTTTCTCCTCACTTACATGAAAATATGTAAAATACATATATTCAAATGTTTCGTATTCTAAATTTCCTAAAGTAAAAGACATAATAAAATGCTCAGTAGCTTTTTCAAATTCCCCTAGCATATATAAGCAGATACCCAGATTTTTGTATACTTTATTATCTACAAATAAACCTACTCTATTTATTTCCTCTGCATAGATAGATTCTGCATACTTCCATTCTTTGTAATGCATTAGAAACTCTGCCGTCTCAAGTAGGAACTTACCTTTAAAATTTCCTAAATGTGTAAGAAAGTCTTTTATTTCATTTCCTTTACCAAATTGAATTATTCTTCTAAGAAAATCTAGGTATACAATATAATCCTCATCCATTAGTTCCACTGTATTTCCTCTTACTATAGAGATTAAGCGATTAACAGATGGTTGTACAACTGGAAGTAATGTTTTAATAAAGTTTTCATTACCTGAATATAACGAAGAAATGGAGGCAACTATTCCAATATCATATCTGTAAGTTTCCAAGTAAAATTTATGACTATATTCAAATGCTTTTGAAAATTCCCTTATCATCAAATAATTGAGTAATATTGCATTATTTCCCTCTCCAGTAATTTGTTCATACTTCTTTATGTAATATGATAAAAGTGTGCCCTCATTTAATGAAGAAATTGCTTGTATTAAAAAGTTTAACTCATCCTTTGAGGTTAAATTATATATACTATTTATAAAAATAATTTTATCTTCAATCGCCTCATTAGCTAGAAGACGCATAAGATCAATGAATACATCTTTATCCTCTCGATCCAGTTCAATTGCCTTAAGATAAAACTCCATAGCATTTCTTAGATCCAATTTTTTTGAAGCTATTTGCCCTAAAAAATAGTAAATATCTTTTAGGTACCTTTTCATATAATCGACTGAATAGTTTCTATACTCGAAATTTAAGTTCAATGAAATTATGAAGTTTTCCATAGCCAGGTTATACTTTTTATTTTTCAACTCGAGCAATCCAGAAAAATAATAAAAAACTGGATTTGTAGGGAAATTTTCAATTGCATTATTTATTTCAAATTTTATCTCATAATAACTTTTTGAAGAATCAATCATAGTTTTAATAAGAAGTATATATGGGAGCTCCTCAAAACCAAGTTGTTTTACTCTCCCTAAAACTATAGATTTTTTGCAATATTCTATTTGCTTATCATAATCATTATTTAGTCCATAGGTGTCTGCAATATAATAGTACAATTCAGGATCATTAGGTCTTTCCTCAAGCTCTTTTAATAATATTTTGATATTTCTCTCAAATTTGTTTTTCTCTTTTATAATAGTTGGTGAGTAACCAGTATGTATAATTTTAAGTTCATTGTAACCATTAATTGAAGTTAGGTAGTGATTATCTTTCCTAAGATCTTCATGAATTTTCCCTATAAATTTTATTGATTTAAGATTTCTAAAAAAACGATTACCAATATGAGATTGACTTGCATTGCTATTTTCATCTATATTTATTATTTCACATAAGACTGAATCAAAATTTCCCGGTTTCGAAGCCAAGTTTACTAAAACATCTCTATTTAGCTTAGGAAGGTATTCATCGGCATCCAAAAAAATAATCCAATCACCCGTTGCCTTCTCCTTGGCAAAATTTTTTGCCTTAGAAAAATCGTCGACCCATTTAAAATAGTATACATTCACCCCTAAACTTGTAGCTATTTCCACAGTACTATCTTTAGATCCAGTATCAACTAAAATAATTTCATCACACACGTTTTTTAAACTTTCAATACACCTTCCAATACTCCCTTCCTCATTTTTAGCTATTATACATCCTGATATTCTCATTTATTATCACCCCAAAATATTAATAAAAAAACCAGAGAATAGAGTCCTCTGGTTTATTATAAGCCATAAATATTTTTTTATTATTATCTTAATAACTGTAGTACACCTTGAGGTTGTTGATTTGCTTGAGCAAGCATAGCTTGCGCTGCTTGAGAAAGAATTGAGTTCTTTGTTTGTGTCATCATTTCTTTAGCCATATCAACATCACGAACACGAGACTCAGCAGCAGTTAAGTTTTCACTTGAAGTATTCAAGTTATTAATTGTATGCTCTAAGCGGTTCTGCCATGATCCAAGTTTTCCACGTTCTGAAGAAACTTGCTTAATAGCTTGGTCAATTACCTTTATGTCATTATCAAATGAATTTGTTTCTACATTTACAGCTGAAACTGTAGCAGTTGTACCAGCATTTCCAGAACCAAGTGCTGTAGACTTCATGTTTCCAATGTTAATTGCTAATGTAGTATCTTCATTAGCACCGATTTGGAATTTAGCTTGAGTTCCATCAGTTTGTAATGACTTAGAGTTCATACTAGCTGTAGTAAATGTTGAACTGAAGTTTAAAGAGAATCCTAATTTATCAAAGTTTAATGATGATCCTGCTGAAACTGATGCACCCAATGAAATTGTTTGGCTAACACCATCTACTTTAGCAGTAATACCTGTGGCTGCAGCTGTAAATGAGATAGTTTTACCATTATCTAGTCCAGTAAGGTTTGCTGTAACCCCAGAACCAGTTAATGTTGCTTGGCTACCAGCACCAGTCTTAACTTTTGCTCCTAGAGAACCATCAAGTAGATTTTTTGTGTTAAAAGTTGTTTTATTTGCAATTCTATCAATTTCTGAATTTAATTGTTTAATTTCATCTTGAATTGCTTTACGGTCGTCTCCATTATTTGTATCATTGTTCGCTTGAACTGCTAATTCTCTCATACGTTGTAGCATATCGTGCGTTTCATTCAATGCACCTTCAGCTGTTTGGATTAACGAGATACCATCTTGGCTGTTTCTTGAAGCTTGCTCAAGACCACGAATCTGACCACGCATTTTTTCAGAGATTGCAAGACCTGCAGCATCATCACCGGCACGGTTGATACGAAGTCCAGAAGATAATTTTTCCATTGACTTTGATTGTGCTGTAGAAGCACTATTTAGCTGACGATAAGTGTTTAAAGCTGCGATATTGTGATTAATTCTCATTTTATTTTCCTCCTTGAATGTTTGGGTTCACATCCTTGTGAACCTTCTATTTTTTTGTTTTTTATATGAAGAGAAAGTTTCTAGGTCGGCCGCCCTTTTTTCATTCTCTGTCTTACACTATTAATATCGGCGCACTCTTAAAAAGTTTAATAGTTTTTTATATTTTTTTTAATAACTCCTAATATTAGACACGAAAGTCTAACAATTAGGGCGTTTTCTTTTGGCAGACAGAATTTACGGTTGAGGAAAAAATTAATGTAGTTAAATAATATTTAAATGAAGTGGAAGAACATAGAATATTGCTAATAAATTCAGCATAAGAATTTAACCCGAATAACACCATATCCTAATGAATTAGGTTGGTATTATAAAACGAAACAGTATCGTCATGTCCTTAAAGACCATTAGGAGTTATTTATTAATCATTTCTCTTCAAAATACTTAAAAGATCCCCTTGTAGGCTCGCAGCTTGCTTGTTTTCATCAGTAATTTCATTTAAAAGTTCTTTTCTAAAGATCTCTAAGTTTAACGGTGCGTTGATGCCAATTCTAACTTGGTCATTTTTAGTTGAAAGAATAGTTATTTCTATGTCATCACCAATTTTGATTGATTCTCCTAACTTACGTGTAAGGACTAGCATTACCTCACCTCTTCTCTACTAGTTTATGTCTAGTCAAATACTTTTCATTGTTAAGGATTATTTGCTTGCCAAAATTATTTTTAGTATTAATTATTACTGGAGCTTGTAGGTTAACTGTAGTATTTTTAAATGGATCTTGAACAGTTAAAATACTATAAACCAGCACATCCGCTAGTGCGTCTATTTTTAAACACTCCACTACTGATTCATCCAAAATAAAGTCATAGTTATGGTAATAAGCAAATGGATTTATCATAACAAAAGCTAGAGTAGGGGTATTAACCGATTGCATGATATAAAATGTTTCGTCTTCTTCCAATGGTAGAATAACAAATTGAATCTCTTCATGGAAACCTGGAATTCCATTAGAAAAATAGATGTAGTTACTTTGGTCTATTTCTATCGTACCATGGTATTTTGTTCGTAATTCCATTTAATCATCCCTTTATTCAAAGTCTATTTTAAGTGAAGCATGTTGTTTTAAATTTGTTATTACTTGACTAGGATTATAATTTAAAATCGGTTTGTTTAATTTGTAATCAATTTTAGGCTTATTATTTGTTACTTCTACATCTACTTTCCCAGGTTCATACGTGATTTTAACTGATCCTATACTCGGAACCCAACCTATATTGAACTCCTTCTTTTCACCTTCACTATTTCGTTTTGAAATGCTTGAAATTGCACTAAAACCATCTTCTATTTTCATTAATTCTGTGCCTTCTTGAATTCTCCTTGCTATCCCCGTAAGTAAATCCTGTTTTCCTACTCTTGCTGCCTCTTCACTACGAAGTTTTACAGATTTCAGGTCAACATCTGCCCTTGCTTGTGTCTGGTCTATAGTTAGTTTCCCCGGAATCCTAGTTATATTCAAAATAGCTTGAGGTTGTTCAATTTGAAGGTCACCAAGTGATTGCTCAATTGACATCTCTCCCTTTTTGGTTGATATTTCAATTTTTGCCGGTGTCGTTTGTATCCTTATCTGCGGGATTTGCATCTCCATCCTTCCCCCTATAAAAAAGGGCCACCTACACATAGCAGGTCAGCCTTAGATTGCGGTCGTAACTCTGACCCTTATCTTAAAAAGTCCATTAATGTTGGTTGAATAATTCTAGCACCAACACTTAGTGCAGCACGGTGAATACTCTCTTGTGTTGTTAAATCCAAAATAACACGTTCGACATCTGCATCTTCATTGTCAGAAAGTATACGAGTAGCAATGACTTCCTGTTGATCAATGCGAGCCTCTACCATTTCAAGGCGGTTGTAACGAGCCCCGAGCTCAGATCGTTCAGCAGATAAAATATCAAGCCTTTTGTCTAAGGTTCCTAATAAAATATTTAAGTCCCCTGTACCTATTCCTTCAAGCGTTTCTTGTATACCTTGAAGAGTATCAAACAATTCTTGATTAAATATATTGTCAGGGTTGATGTTAGCTTTTAGAGAAACCCCACGCGATACCTCTACAAGATAATTATTTGTATTTAAATTTGCTTGTAGAGCTCCATTACCACCATCAGCAACAGGTGGGTTTGAAGTGTTAGTTCCATTAAATATATAACGACCAGCTATTTGTGTATTAGCTACCGTCATAATATCTTTTTTTATTTGTTCAACTTCTCTAGCGATCGCTTCTTTATCAGATTCAGATAGAGTTCCATTTGACCCTTGAACTGTTAGTTCCCGTACACGTTGTAATGCTTCGTTTACTTGCTCTATCCCCGCTTCAGAATTCTCCATCCATAGATACGATTCAGATAAATTTCGTTTATACTGCTCCACTTCAGTTAGGTTTGAACGATAGTACATCCCCTTCATAGCAACAACCGGATCATCAGAAGGTTTGGTGATCTTCTTGCCTGTTGCAAGCTGATCCTGATATTTCCCCATCTGTGTATAGCTGTTACTCAAGTTTCTTATTGAGTTAGATGCTAACATACCTTGTGTCACACGCATAAATTAACCCCTACCTTCCACCTGTTCCCATACCATTTATTATTTTATCTAATAGTTCATCCTGTAACGAGATCATTCTAGCTGATGCATTATAAGCATGCTGGAACTGAATCATATTTGTCATTTCTTCGTCTAGTGAAACGGAACTTACTGACATTCTTCTTTCTTCAACCGCTTGACGAAGTGTGCCACTGTTTGTTGAAAGTCTCGCAGCTTCCTGAGAATCAACAGCCATTCCACCAACTAACACTTCATAATAGTTACGGAAACTGGACTCTGTGTTGTTTCCGTATTTAAACGGTTTATTAATAATCTCAGCTAATGCTGAAATATTAGTAGAGTCACCCATTGTAGGATTATCCTTACTAGCTGTTGCGATATTGTCTAGACTTGCCATGATCTCATCAGATACTTGCAAACGAGAAGCCATGTCCTTCTTATTGGCAAGATCAACAGCGCCATTTTCTGTATCAGAAAAGAATGCAGGAGTAACATCAGTAGTTGATCCGTTAATCTGGTT
This sequence comes from Robertmurraya beringensis, assembly GCF_042433785.1. Taxonomy (NCBI): domain Bacteria; kingdom Bacillati; phylum Bacillota; class Bacilli; order Caryophanales; family Bacillaceae; genus Robertmurraya; species Robertmurraya beringensis. The sequence goes on from NZ_JBHLUU010000125.1 coordinate 77,147, forward strand.
TGGTGTAGCCCCAGCCTCATGTTGGAGATTAAACTGATAGGCAAACATGTATGCCATATTGTCTAATTCAGCTAACATATCAGGGTATACTCCAGTTACCTCTACTGAGGAATTCTGATACCCATATGACTCAACAATGGCTTTTAGTTTTCCAGTTGAACTGAATGCCTGAAAATCCACCTGTGTGGATCCGAGTTGAACCGTTTTTACCGATTCATCGGTACCGTTAAAATTAACCGTGAGCTTATTAAAGCCTGTCCCATTTACTAGCTGACCCAAATTAGCACCATTAGCATTAAGTAAAGTGATATTCACTTTTCCTTCTGCTAGGGTAGATGCATTTCCACCACTAGACGAGTAATCAACTTTTATATTTACAAGTGATGACAACTGATCAATTAATCGATCACGCTCGTCGTATAAATCATTTGGTAACAAGCCATGTGGCTCAACACTAGCAATCTGGCTATTTATATTATTAATTTGCTCAGAAAGTGAATTAATTTCTTTTTCAGTTACTGTAATTTCATTTTTTAAGTCTGCACGAATACTATTTAGAGAGCTAGCAAGATAGTTAAATGTTTCCGTTACTGCAACTGCACGTTGTCTCACTACTGAACGTGCTCCAGGGTTACTTGGGTTCACCGCTAAGTCCTGAAGTGATTGCCAAAACTGGTCCATTGTTGTAGAAAGTCCGCTATCAGAGGGCTCGTTCATAATTTCCTCCATTTTAGTATACGACTCTGCACGGGCTTCCCAATATCCTAACTTGTTATTCTCCGCACGGTATTGCACATCGAGGAAGCTTTCTCTCACTCGTTGAACCGAACCAGCCTCTACACCTGTTCCCATTTGACCTGGAAGCTGAGGCTTATTTAGGCCGACGTTCGGATAAGGTTCTGTTTGTGCGAAGTTTACACGTTGTCTTGTATATCCTGGTGTACTTGCATTTGCGATATTATGACCTGTAGTGTTTAAAGCACTTTGTTGTGTAAACATACCTCTACGGGCTGTTTCTAATCCCATAAATGTTGATCTCATGTTCGCGCCTCCGTTTTTAGGCTTTTCGATTGAAAAGGGAATTCGATGTGGACGGTCCGGACTGTTTAGGTGGTCCATAATTGAATTCAGGTGTTTTTGGGTAAAACATGTCTAATGACATTTGGACAAATTGTAGTGATTGTTTGATGAGCTCTGAATTTAACTCATTTTGCTTTTGAAGTTTCTGCGCAACTTCTAATAGCTCCTCACGAAAATCAGCAAGCTTGTCCTTTTTTGAATCATCTATATATGTTAAACAAGTAGAAATTGTAAAGTTCTCTTCCTCTACATGAAAAGGAGTGAGAAAATTTCTCACAACCTGCTGTCTTACTTGTTCGAATTTATTTATGGTTGGTAAAAGCTTTTGCTCTTCTTTAATGAGAGTATTTAGGGCCTCAATGTCCCCTTTTTCAATAACTGTCGTCTTCTGATAGGCTTTTTCAAGCAAGCTATTATGCAGGTCAAGTAGCCTCTCCATGACGGTTACTAATTGATCAGCGGACATCTAAGCCCCTCCTCTCTATATTTTAAAGTAGTTAATGATACTAGATGCAGTTGCAGTAGCGTTTGTCTTGTATGTTCCGTTTTGAACACTTTGCTTCAGCTCTTCAACCTTCTTTTGACGAGAAGCATCCACTTGAGAAATCTGCTGCATTTCTTTTGCAGCGGAAGAAATCTCAACCTTATCCGCTTTAGCAGTTGTTGTGTTATTGACTTTATCAAGTTTGTTTATTGCTTTTTTATATGGATTAATTCCTGTCGTACCAATGTTGTTGATTTTCATATATATCCATCTCCTTCAGAGTCCGTTCCAACTTCTACTAGTATTATCGGACATTTTGAAGGTTATTTTAGCATTTATTTAAAAAATGTATCAAAATGACTAACATATAGGTACTTACTCCTATTTACCTCATAGTCTTATTTGTTGTAAAGTATGTGGCTTGTTTTTCTCGCTTTCGTAGTTCTTCTCTAAAAGCCTCTTCTTGTTCGTGTTGTTCTAAATCTTTTTTTATTTCTAATGCACAAGGCTCACAAAGTTTCCCCGCACGTATAATAGTCCCACATTTGTCACAAGGATAACCTAAGTTAGGAAATTGTGTAACCTTTAGACGCCCGGTACGAATAAATTTCAGAAGGAGTTCTTCCTTAACCCCAACAGCTTCCACCACCTGCAACATCGTGGCTGCTCTATTTTCACGTCTTCTCATAAATTGAGAAACCTTATCGTATGCTTGTTCTTCTTCCTTCCAGCACTTTTGACAAACATCACGAAATTGATTTTTTACATAAATATCCCCACAGCTAGGGCAAGTTTCTATTTGAGACATTTCTTTTTCCCCTTTTTGAAATAAGTCGATAGTCTCATTATAGCTTGTCGATTTGTGTAAGGATATGAAAATTATTTGGAAGTAAATGTATTCAATCGGTCGTTTGATTGAAGTGGGTTTATTCCTTGGGACTCTAAGAGTCGGGTAAATTCAATTAAACGTTTGATTGAATTTTACAAGGCTGCATTTTGTTGAATCGTGTCACTAACCTCTCGCTACCGTAAAGGATGAAACCGATAATGCTCCTTGCTTTTTCAAAAGTTTAGCTGCGTGCAATAGTGTAGAACCTGTAGTATATATATCGTCAACTAACAACACTTTCTTACCGACAATTTCTTCCGCACTAACAATTTTGAAGATATTTGAGAGGTGGACCCTTTCTTCACGAGACTTTTTCGATTGTTTTTCTGTATGAGTACGTTTTAAAACAAATGTTGGTATAAGCCCAGCTTGCAAAATTAACGCTTCCGACTGATTAAATCCTCGTTCATGCAATCGCTCATTACTCAATGGTACTGGGACAATTAAATCGTACTCTTTATTCACTTTTTTTAGACCTTTACAAAGAAATTCCGAAAGCACATAGTCTCCACGAAATTTATATCGACTAATTACTCCTTTTAGAAAGTCATTGTATACATAAAGAGAAACATTACGTTCTAGAATACCTTTCCACTCTTTGTCTCCCTCCCAACGGACACAGTCATAACAAAACTCACCTTTACGAAATTCCTCCGCCAAACCTTCAAAAGGTCTATTACAACGAGCACAACATTCGCCCTCTATAGGTACAAGCTGTTTTGTACATTGATCACATAACAAAACCTCTTCTTCCCTAGAAAACAAATTTCCCCAACCGATGGACAAAATGATTCCTTCTCCACAATAAAGACATTTCACTCGTCAATCAGCCCCTTCGCTAAAGCTTCTTTATTCATCATAACGACTTGACCTTTTGCTTTTTCCATCGCCTGTGTCCTTCCATTATGAAAAAATGTCACATTGCCAAATGGTTTATCCGCACTCCGTCCGACCCTTCCCGCAATTTGAACAAGTGCTGACTCAGTAAAAATCCGATCTTCAGAACCAAGAACAGCAACCTCCAGACCAGGAAAGGTCACTCCCCTTTCAAGAATGGTTGTCGTTACAAGTAACGGAATCTCTTTCTTTCTCATTCTTAGTACCTTCTCTTTTCTATCAGGATCCTCAGCATGCACCGACTCAATCCTTTCATCGATCATTTGTATCAATGGCAACAATTTAGCCATCCATGCAACAGTTGGGACAAATAGTAGCATTGGCGTACCCACTAGCAGGCGATGTTCAATCCACTTTTGCAATTTCAATGGTACCCGACCTTTCTTGACCACCTTCTCCCAGTTACCACACCAAACAAACTCAGGAACAGGCAACGAACACCGATGAAAACGAGCAGGAATGGTTACAAAATTCCTCTTTCTACCCAGACATTCCTTCTGCCACTTCTGGCTAGGAGTAGCCGTCAAATAAATCAAACTCGATTCAACCTTCATCGCATTCCTAACTGCAAACTGAAGCATCGGATCAACAGAGTAAGGAAAAGCATCCACTTCATCAACAATCATCACATCAAACGCTTGATAAAATCGTAATAACTGGTGGGTAGTAGTAATCGTTAAAGGGGAAAACTGATGGCGGTCATCTGAGCCACCGTATAAAGAGGCAACTTGTATTGAGGGAAACACGGACTGTAATCGTGGAGCTAGTTCTAACACAACATCTGTACGTGGGGTTGCAATACACACTCGCTTACCAGTAGCAAAAGCCACTTCAATTCCTTTAAAAAGAAGCTCTGTTTTACCAGCTCCACACACGGCCCAAACGAGCAACTCATCATTATGAGAAATAGCCTTCACCACTCGATCCGAAGCAACCCGCTGACCATCAGAAAGCGAACCACTCCACTTAAGAGAAGCATGATCTATCTCCGGCATATCTCCACCCCATCCATACAAAGGAGTACACTCACTCACACGCCCCATCATGATACAAGCACGACAATACACACACTTTTTCCCACACCGAGCACAAGGAAACTCAGCAAGTAACTCCTTATCACTATTGCCACACCGATTACAACATGCCCGACCTTTCTTATCAAACACAATTCCAGGTCTTTTAGAAACTAAAGGAGAATCAACCATCTCAAAGGGGAATTCTTCACGAAGAAGCTGCTTACCAGCGAGGACATTTCGAAGGGGGTCCACTAAATTCAAATTATCACCTCATAATCAAATTTTCAAAAAACGCCCGAAAACTACAAACACCATCCCAGCAATCGCTGAAATGGCGCCAAATAATAAAAAGATATAAGTTCAGTAAACCAAAAATTATTTCTTTACCCAGCCAAGGCCCATTGAGCCCTCACCTAAATGCGTTCCAATAACCGGTCCGAAGTAACTAATCACAAATTCAACGTTTGGAAGCTCAGCTTCAAGCTCTTTCTTCCATTCATTTGCTTCCTGCTCACGATTGGCGTGAATAATCACTGCACGGTATTGTTCACCAGCAGATGCTTCTGCCAACAGATCAACCATACGGCGCATTGCCTTTTTACGCGTACGAATCTTTTCAAATGGAACAATTTTCTTATCCTGAAAATGAAGAAGTGGCTTCACCTGCAACAAACTTCCAATTAAGGCTTGAGCACTGGATAGTCTTCCTCCACGTTGCAAATGAGATAAGTCATCCACCATAAAATATGCGTACAAAGTCTTCTTCATTTCTTCGAGTCGTGCCATGATTTCGTCTGGCCCCTTACCTTCTTGAGCCATCTGTGCTGCTTCTAGTACGTAAAAACCTTGAACCATGCAGCTAATTTCCGAGTCAAATGCAAAGACATCAATATTCTCTACCATTTCTCCAGCTGATACTGCCCCTTGGAAGGTGCCGCTGATCCCGCTTGATAGGTGGATGCTGACCACTGAATCATAGTCTTTCGATAGTTGTTCGAATAGCTGAACAAACTCACCAACGGGTGGCTGTGACGTGGTTGGAAGCTCACGATTCTTTACCTCTTCAAAAAATTCCGAGGCGGTAATCTCTACTTCTTCTTGATACGTCTCAGTACCAAATATCACGCTTAAAGGAATCATATGAATATCAAGCTTGTCACGCAGGTCTTTCGGGATGTACGCGGTACTATCCGTTACAACTGCCGTTTTCATATAAAAGTAACCACCTTTGTTTTTCTCTACTATATGTCTCACACATATTTTATATGAAAACGATACAAATTGCATTACCTACACGCTCATAAGGGAAACCTTAACTCGCATCCTTTAAGCCCCTACGATGTATTTCTTCCAAAATGAGATCAATAAAACTCGTATCCAGTTTGTAATTTAATGCCTTGCTATATACGTTAACTAAATCCTCATCTGATAATATACCCAAAGATGTATTAATGGAAAACACCTCCATTTATACTAGATTTAGTAGTATTATAAGCAAAAACACCTATTTGTAAAATGTTTTTCACTACATTGTCAAAATTGGAAATGCTTCCAAATACAAAAAAGGACATCTGCCTAGACAGATGTCCCCTCTTCTATAGTTTATCGAACCTCAACCCAGCCCTTTTTAATGGCTTCTACTACCGCTTGAGTACGATCGTTCACGTTCATTTTTTGAAGAATATTACTTACGTGGTTTTTAACCGTTTTTTCACTAATAAATAAAGCTTCCCCAATTCCACGGTTACTCTTTCCATCCGTTAACAACTGAAGAACTTCACACTCACGGCGAGTTAATAAGTGAAGTGGACGACGAATTTCGGTAGCTCCCACATAACCTCCACCGCCTTCACCTGCTAATCGGCGATATTCTCTCACTAGATTATGTGTGACTTTCGGATGTAAATAAGAACCTCCATCGGCCACTACCTTCACCGCTTCTACCAAAGCATCTGCATCCATTTCCTTTAACAGATACCCACTTGCTCCTGTTTGAAGAGCATGTGTTACGTAATTTTCGTCATCATGAATGGAAAGAATGATCACTTTTGATTCAGGAAAATTCTCTATTAGTTGACGAGTTGCTTCTACACCATTCACATTCGGCATATTGATATCCATAATAATTACATCTGGTTGATATTCCTCTACGATAGTAACTGCTTGATTTCCGTCTTCTCCCTCAGCAACTACTTCAAACGTTTTTTCAAAATCTAATATTCTTTTGACACCTTCTCTAAATAATTGGTGGTCATCAATAATGGCAATCTTTGTAGTCATTTCTCTCAGCCTCCCTAAGCCTATTCAATAAATTAACTCTCTAATGGAACTTGTATAATGACAATCGTTCCTCGACCAATTTTAGAATCGATAGAAAGCTGTCCTTGTAGGAGCTCCACTCTCTCTTTCATTCCTAATATTCCAAACGACTCTGGCTTGTCCTTGTTCATATCAAAGCCCTTGCCGTCATCTTTTACTACTACTGAAATACTATTTCGTGTCATTTCGAGTTTTACTTTAATTTCATGTGCTTCTGCGTGTTTGATGGCATTTTGGACGGATTCTTGAACCAATCGAAACAATGCGACCTCAAACTTGGCTGGTAACCTTTTTTCATTCCCCATATTAACAAAACTAATTTTTGTATCACTATGATACTCTTCGATCGTTTGTAGGTATTTTTTGAGGGTAGGCACTAAGCCTAGGTCATCAAGTGCCATCGGACGAAGGTCATAGATAATTCTACGCACCTCATACAACGCGTTTCGCACCATTTTTTTTAAATTTTTAATCTCACCCATGCCTGCTTGTTCCCCATGCTCACGGAAAACACGTTCAATTAAATCTGACCGCATCATCACATTTGCCATCATTTGAGCAGGACCATCATGGATTTCTCGAGACACTCGTTTTCTTTCCTCTTCCTGAGCCTCTATAATACGCAAACCAAATTCCTGCTTCTGCTTTGCGTCCTCTAATACTTCGCCAACTTGCTTAAGATCACTCATGAGATAGTTCATGACGACGGAAATTTGTGAAACTAGATGTTCCGCTCGATCAATGGTTTCCGTCAAACCATGTAATCGGCGCTCAATATCGTCACGGCGATCGCGAAGCTGCTTTTCCATTTGGCGCTTCATTGTCAGTTCCATTTGGAGCTGATGAGCTTTTTCATAAGCATCGCGAACCTCTGCCTCGGTATAGTCCTTAAAGTGCATGCTTACTTCCGATAATCTTTTCCGTGCAAAACGTGATTGCGTTTCAAGCTTGTCTCCATCATCAATCACTTCAATGACCATTCGCTTCACATCTTGTAATTCATCAGCGAGGGATTCATAGTCCTTCCGACACTGCTCTCCTATACGGAAAATTTCGTCCTTACTCGTACCGACCGTCTCTATCATTTTTTCAAGTATAAAATCAAGCATCTTTATATCAAATTTTTTCTTCAACATATTTATTCCTCCAAGGGTCCCATTTTCCCTTTCGGCTTTGATATTATTTTAGCTTGATTTAGATAAATATACTATCTCTTGGTGGAGAAAAAACTGTCGAAACACAAGAAAATCGTTAAAAAGAACGAGTTTTTTTCAACAAAATATGCTATATATCCTATAAAACAAAACTAAGTGTTGTTACTATTTTAGTACTTACTCACCAGAAATATTATGCTGAAATATTGAAATAATGGTTAGTACTTTACGTACATTATATCACGTGAATAAATTACATAGATTAAAGTTTGATTACAATCAAGTTGGAATTTGATGAAATCTGTCGAGAAGTTTTATACTATATATAGTACATTTTTCAAACTGAAAGGAGCTAATATGATGCTCCCCTCTTATCTAACCGTAAAGGGATACGGAGAACATGAGATAGTAATAGATAAATCTCGTTTTATTGCACATATATCACGTGCAGAGTCGGAAGAAGAAGCCCTTGAGTTTATTCAGAATATTAAAAAGAAACATTGGAATGCTACACATAATTGCTCTGCCTATTTAATTGGCGAAAATGACCTTATTCAAAAAGCAAATGACGATGGGGAACCGAGTGGGACCGCTGGTGTACCTATTCTAGAAGTCCTAAAAAAAAGAAAACTTAAAGATACAGTTGTTGTCATAACTCGCTACTTTGGAGGAATAAAATTAGGTGCAGGGGGATTAATCCGCGCTTATGGGAGAGCCACTTCTGAGGGAATAAACAATACTGGAATGGTAGAACGAAAACTAATGCAGGTTGTATCTGTTAAAGTAGATTATTCTTGGATAGGGAAACTTGAAAATGATCTACGTAACTCCATGTATGAAATTAAAGATATCTTTTACCTTGAAAATGTAGAATTCGAGGTGTTTGTTGAACAAACACATATCGAACGGTTCAAGGAATGGATGGTGGAATTAACGAACGGACAAGGTATCATAACAATGAATAATTTACTATATAAGGAAAGTGATATCGTACTTTAGTAACAATTGTTATTTACGCATTCGACATTTTCCTTTAAAATTAGATATTGTATGATTGAGCATACTAAAATAAAAGTAGGGATAAAAATATATGAATAATACGAGAAATATTCGGAGAAAGAAAAGAAAAAAACGATTCCTCCGCTTAACCATTCTTTTTATGCTGCTTACTATATTAGCTGGTGGTTCCTATCTAGCTTTTGATTTTATATATAGTGCCAAACAGGCATCAGACAGTATTTATCAAGAACTTGATAGTTCGAAACTTGCAAACCAACGGGCAGAGGTAGAAGTAACGAAAGATCCGTTTAATATCCTTCTTGTTGGAATTGAAGACCAAGAAGGCGGAGAAAGAGCCGACGTCCTTCTTTTATTAACAGTCAATCCACTAACAAAAGAAATATATATGCTAAGTATTCCTAGAGATACTAGAACCTATGTGGAATCAGCAGGATACGAAACCAAGATTAACCATTCACTTGGTTTTGGTGGTATTGAATCCACCATTAGTACGGTAAGTGAACTTCTTGATGTTCCAATTGATTATTACATGACAACAAATTTCAACGGATTTGAAGATATCGTAGATACCCTTGGGGGAATTACAGTTGATGTTCCATTTACTTTCAAAGCGCAACTTACTGGCAGCTTAAAATGGAAGACATATTCCGAAGGACCAATGGATTTAAATGGGAATGAAGCCCTTGCCTATGTAAGAATGAGAAAGGCTGATCCAAAAGGTGATATGGGCCGTAACGAAAGACAACAGCAAGTGATACAAGAAATTGTTGATAAAGGAACATCGTTTACCTCTATTACTAAAATAGATGATATAATGGATGATCTTGGAGAAAATGTAAAGATGAATATTCCCCCTTCCAAGTTTGCAAGCTTTGTAAAGTTATATACGCAGATTAAGGACTCACAAATCCAACACTTAGCTTTAGAAGGATATGACGATTATATTGATTCAGTCTATTACTACATTCCATATGAGGAATCGCTAACTAATTTAAGTACTACATTAAACAATGTACTGGAATCAACTTCAACAAGTCTTACAACAATAAATAAAGAGTCAACGAGCGACCTCGAAACGGCTCAAGGTGATGAATAATACAAAAATAAATAGACTTCTAGATGTTAGAAGTCTATTTTTTTATGAAAATTTTCTTCCTAAAGGTTGGAAGATTAGACATTTTTCGATAGAATAAGTGAGAATAAACTAAAGTTCGACGGAGGGATTTAGATTGAAGAAATTGATTGCATCTTCAGTCCTTGCTACCTGCTCTCTGCTACCTTTCCTTGTTCATGCGGAAGAATTAACACTTCCATCAAGAATGGAAGCAGAGACCAAGGTTGAAATCCGTAAGGGTGCAACTACCTCTTACCCTCTGGTTACAAGTCTAAATGAAGGACAACTAGTAACCGTTATTGATGAATACACTAATTCATCTGGGGAAACATGGTATCGAGTCAGTACGGGAAATTTACAAGGCTGGGGATTAGCAAGTAGCTTTGCCCAAAATAACTCAACATTATCAATCGGCCAAGTAGCTACGGTAAATGGTGATAATGTTAATGTAAGAAAGGGTGCGACTACTGCTTATACGTCAATAGCTAAACTATCAAAAGGTACAAAAGTTACAGTTATTGACCAATTTAAAAATAGTAGCGGAGAAAATTGGGCAAAGGTAAAAGTCGGAACCATTACGGGATGGGTAATTGAAGACCTTCTTTCGTCAACGACTAATACTGTTGTTAAACCACCAACACCAACTGTCATTGAAACAAAAACCGTTCAAACAAATCAAGCTCAGGTAAAAAAAGGAGCTAGCCAATCCTACTCTACAGTTGCTACACTAACTAAAGCTCAAAAAGTATCAATCATTGACTCTTTTAAAAACTCTTTAGGTGAACAGTGGTACCGTGTGAACCTTGGTTCCATTCAAGGTTGGGTTATTGGAACCGTATTTGAAATTCAAAGTAACGAAACAAAAACGGTTCAAACAAACCAAGCTCAGGTTAAAAAAGGAGCTAGCCAATCCTACTCTACAGTTGCTACACTAACTAAAGACCAAAAAGTATCAGTTATTGATTCTTTTAAAAACTCTTCCGGAGAACAATGGTATCGTGTGGATTTAGGTTCCATTCAAGGCTGGGTAATCGGAACGGCCTTTGAAGCCCAAACGGTTAGTCCCCCTACACCATCAGTCGATCTCCCTGCTATTGGAGCAACCGTTTATAGTTCTGGAGAGACAAATGTAAGGAGAGGTGCGACCACTGCTTATGCATCAGTAGCAACACTCGCTACCAATCAAGCCGTTACTGTTCTTGATTCATTTACTCATTCAACTGGAGAGTCTTGGTTAAGAGTGAAAGTAAATTCAACACTATCTGGGTGGATTCCTGCCAATTCAGTTAGTACTGAATTAAAAAATACAGTTGTAGTAGGATCTACAATGTATGTAGGTAATTACAATACGTATTTACGATCAGGAGCGTCTACTCAATATAAAGTAAAACAAACACTCGCTATTAAGAGTAAAGTAACCGTTTTAAATGAATTTGTAAACTCTTCAAAACAGTCATGGCTTCAAGTCAAGACTCCAACCGGTGTTACTGGCTGGGTTCTAAAAAGTGATCTAGTAAACTCTCAGTCTGAATTAAAGTATGTATATGCTTTAAACAAAGCCGTCATACGTAAAGGAGCGAGCTCCTCTTACACTGTGACAGCTACTTTAAAAGAAAATGACTCACTCCTTATATTAGGAACTCATAATAATTGGTTGAATGTTGAAACATCAAATGGAGTAAGAGGCTGGGTGGATCAATCACTCACATCCTCAGTTTCGTTAAAGCGACTTACCTCACCAGTTATCCAAACAAGTGGAAATGAACAATATCTTACTTGGAAAAAACCGACTGACTTCTCTTTTAGTTATTCTCTATTATCTGAAAGACGTCTAAAACTTCAAGGTGGAATTACTGACATTGAACTTCCTCCTACGAATCCAGTAGGAATCCAATCCATTGATACTTTCACTTCTGGAACAGAGAAAACAATGGTGATTACCTTCTTACCAGGATATACGTTTACTTTACGTGATTATTCAGACCGTGTAGTCCTTAAGGTTGCGGAGAACGGATTAAAAGGAAAAAGAATCGTCATTGATCCTGGTCATGGTGGAAAAGATCCTGGTGCTATAGGACCAAGTGGACTTAAAGAAAAAGATGTGGTTCTTGAGTCAGCTCTTATGCTAAAAACAGAGCTAGAAAGATATGGCGCAATTGTAACTCTTACTAGAAGCACAGATATTTTCTTAGAGCTTTCTGAGAGAACAGCGATTTCAAATGCAAATAACTATGACGCATTTATTAGTCTTCACACAGACGCATTCTCGTCAACGACAAAAGGAACAACCACTTATTTGAACACTACCGTGAATTTCAATGGACCACGAAGCAGGGACTTGGGGAATGCAATCCAGGAAAACTTGATTTCCTCATTAGGAACATATGACCGAGGAGTAAAAGAACAAGAATTTTATGTGAATCGGATGAATGAAATTCCGAGTGTTTTGGTAGAACTGGCTTTTATCTCTAACCCAAATGAAGAAGCTCTCTTAAAATCAACTGCATTTAAACAAAAAGCAGTATTAGGAATAAGACAAGGGCTTGAAGAGTATTTTACGGATTTTTAGTATATAAAAACAAAAGATTTGGAGTCTAGCATTCCAAATCTTTTTTTCTAACAAAGGGAGGAACTACAATAATGAAGAAAAAAAACATATTAGTAGCAGGAGCTTTAACCGTTGGGATTGGAACAGGTGCATTACTTTCTACACCACAAGTGATGAGTGCGTCAAGTAACGTTGTACTAGCAAGTGTGGAGTGGGTTACTTCTCAAATCAACCCGGTGAAAACAAAAGTTACTGAGCTTGAAACAAAACTTGCGAATCAGGAAAAAGAGATTGCTAGCTTAAAGACCCAGATTGCTAGCCTTGGAAACCCATCAACTCCACCAGCCCAAAGTACCAATATGGTTTATACAACTAAAGATTCCGTTACCATTCATTCTGGTGCAACTAGAAGTTATAAAGTAATTGCTACAAAACCAAAAGGGACAAAACTTGAGTTCGTCGATACATTTAATTCATCAACTGGTCTATGGTACCGAGTGAAGGTTTCCTCAACCGTTTATGGTTGGATTTTCTCTGGTGACGTTTCAACAACGGCGACTACCTCATCAACATCAGTAATCACGACTGGAGACGTTCACCTAAGAAAAGGAGCAACCACTTCCTATGCCATTTTACAAACATTGCCTAAAGGAACGACGTTAAAATATATCTCTACTTTCGTAAATTCTAAAGGAGAAACTTGGTATAATGCACAGACGTCTGCTGGTGTGAAAGGTTGGGTCTTTGGTGGACTAAGTGAGGTGAAATAATTGAAAAAGCTGATTTTATTAGTTACTTCTTTTATTTTATTGATGGCCATTTCACAGCCAAAATTCTCAAAAGCTGCTGAAATAGTAAACTATCCAAATGAGGTCAATGTTTCTGTACAATTAGCTTCAACACTAACAATGACTTTAAACGGAGATTACCAGCTACTTAACAAGGATACATCAGCTGTTACCGATATACCAAAAGGGACAATCCTTACGGTAAAAAAGGGAACATCAGGAGTCAATGTAACCTATACAAACTTCAATCAAAACTCCGTAGCCGGTTTTGATGTTCAAGAGAAAGTTAGTACTTCGACTTCTTTAACGAAGCTTAGTAATGGGAAAACTTATCGAGGAAGCTTTTGGTTACGCGCTAACGGTAGCCAAGTGCAAGTAAGTAATGTGCTCGATATGGAGGATTATCTCAAAGGGGTTGTGCCAAGTGAAATGCCTGCCTCATGGCCAAAAGAAGCTTTGAAAGCACAGGCAATTGCTGCTCGAAGCTATGCAGCAAATTCTATGAAGCTATCAGATACAGCAGCAAGTCAGGTATATGGTGGTTACTCAGCAGAGGATTCCAGAACAAACACTGCAATTAATGAAACGGAAGGTTTAACAGTTAAGTATGGTACTAAGACCATTCAAACCTTTTTCTTTTCTACCTCTGGAGGTCGAACAGCAAATGTAAGTGATGTTTGGAACTCAAGCCAAAGTAACTTCCCTTACTTAGTTTCTGTAGAGGATCCATATGAAAATGTGGTTTGTCCAAACAACACTGCATGTTCATATCCTTATAGTAAATCAAGTTTTGTTAACTGGACAGAAACCTTTACTGCAGATCAATTACTAACATCATTTGGTATAACAGACAAAACTGCTAAAATTACTGATCTAGTACTTGGAACTATTGGTCAAAACGGTGAGGTTAAATCTGTTACGTTAAAAACCACTGCTGGAGATAAAACGATCAGCGGAAACGAACTGAATGTTCGAAAGGCATTTCCTATTCAAAACGATGCAGTATACAATTCTCTTTACTCAAATTGGTTTACAGCTAAATTGAATGGATCTACTGGTGTTGTATCGGTTCAGACTTCTTCAGGAACTCAGCAAGTCTCTGACTTAAAAGGACAAGCAGTACAAACAGCTAGTGGACAAATAGTCTTGTCTGATTCTAATGTTAGTATCCAAACATCTTCCGGAGTCATCTCTAATACAGCAACTGGGATTACATCTGTAACTCTTACAGGTAAAGGCTGGGGACACCGTGTAGGAATGAGTCAATACGGAGCAAGAGGCTTTGCATTGATGGGTTATACAGCTGAACAAATTCTCACTCACTATTTTAAAGGAACAACGGTCTCAAAATAATAAATAAAAAAAGGTCCTAAAAAAATTTTTAGGACCTTTCTTTATTATTTTTGTTTTATAGCTTGTAATAAATCCTCAACAATACTTTTCCATGAATAATGGTCAATGGCTAACTGACGACCTTTCTTACTCATATTCTCATATTGTTCTTCTGAAACAGAGTGAAGTTCTCGAATCGCTTCAGCAATTGCTTTTGGATTTTCCGGTTCAGCTATTCGACCACATTCATATTCTTCTAATATAGAGGCACTTTCCCCAACTCCACAATAGAGAACTGGTGTTCCAGTTGAAATAGCTGGGAAAATTTTAGATGGCCTTGCCCCTTTAAAAAGCTCTATATTTCGAAGGGAAACAATACTATAATCAGCTATAGAAAACATTCTCGGCATCTCTGATACGGGTACCGTCCCATAGAAAGTGACATTTTCTAAATCTAATGTATCCTTCATCGCTAGAAGCTTGTCTTTCTCTTGTCCATCACCAACAAAAAGAAAATGGATACTAGGATCATCCTTTATAAGGGAGGCTGCTTCAAGAACAGAATCTAAGCCTTGAGCATATCCAAGAGCCCCAGCATACATATATATTTTCTTACCTGTTAAACCCAGGCTTTCAATCAGTTCTTGGTCTTTTGGAAGAGGGACAAATGTTTCTGTGTTAACTCCATTTGGTAACAAGAATACATCTTCAGGCTTCTTCCCCTTCTTAATCATGTATTCACGTATACCTTCTGTTGCCGTTGCTATCTTCCAAGATTTTTTATAGAGGAAGTTCTCAAGTTTCTCAGCCAATTGAATAAATCGTTTGTTCTTAAGTATTCCCAATTCAACCGCTGATTCTGGCCATATATCAGCCACATTAAAAACAAATTTTGCTCCCTTAAGCTTTGCACCTAGATATCCAGTGATCCCCAAAAATAATGGTGGAGAATTACAAATAATCACATCTGTTGGCTTTGCTTTTAGAAGTCCATAAAATGCACTAAAAGTAAAAGAAAAATAGGATGCCAGTCTCTTCCAAAAACTTCCTTTAGGTGATGGATAAATCCATGTACGATGTACAGGAATCCCATCCCAATCCTCATACATATAAAACATCCCACGGTACTCCTCTGGGATGACTCCCTTCGGATGATGAGGAAATGCCGTTACTACTTCCACCTGATGTCCACGGCTAAGTAATTCCTTACTCACTTCATACACTCGAATTTGAGGTGCACCCGTTTCAGGGGGAAAATGCTGGCATAAATAAATTACTCTCATTTTCCCAACTCCATTAATTGACATTGATTTCTTTCAGGTACGCTCTCACTTGATCCTTCAAGTCAGGTCTTTTTAAAGCAAAATCAATGGAAGCCTTTAGAAAACCAAACTTGTCGCCAACATCGTAGCGTTTTCCCTTGAGAATATAGGAATAAATTGATTCATCCTTTAAAAGAAGATCAATGGCTTCCGTCAGTTGAATTTCCCCTTTTCTATCAGGAGAAATTTTCTCCAGCATGTCAAAGATCGTAGGTGTTAATATATATCGGCCTACAATAGCTTGAGTTGAAGGAGCATCATCAATAGCTGGCTTTTCAACAAGCCCTTCCACCTCGAATAATTCACCTAACTCTTTAGAGTAATTAACAATTCCATACTTATCTACCTCTGAGCGCGGAACCTCGTTACACCCTAAAATGCTAGATTGAACTTGATTAAATTGATCCATCATTTGTCTTAAAGCAGGGACTTCGCTATCTACTATATCGTCACCTAAAAGAACCGCAAACGGTTCGTTCCCAATGAACTTTTTTGCACATAGAACAGCATGTCCAAGCCCTAACGGCTCTTTTTGACGAACATAATGGATATCCACTAAATTGGAAATACCTTCAACTAGCTCAAGTGTTTCGTGCTTACCCGTGCGATCAAGTAGGAGCTCAAGTTCAACGGATTTATCAAAATGGTCCTCGATGGCACGTTTGTTTCTTCCTGTAATGATTATGATATCCTCAATACCGGACTCCACTGCTTCTTCAATAATATACTGAATGGTTGGTTTATCAACGATTGGGAGCATTTCCTTCGGCTGAGCTTTTGTTGCAGGCAAGAATCTTGTTCCTAATCCTGCAGCAGGAATAACCGCTTTTTTAATCATTTCGCCAACTCCTTTTTCAAGGTTTTATCGTAAAGCATTAGCATACCTTCTGCATTATCTGTCCAATTATAATGAGCTTTCACATGATCAATGCCGCTCATTCCCATCTTCATCCGTTTTTCTCTATCCAACAAAAGGATCGACATCGATTCAGCTAGTTTTTCAGGGTTTTCCTTTGGTACAACAAAGCCTGTATGCCCTTCAATAACAACCTCTGGCAGACCTCCAACATTAGATACCACTGGGGGAACGCCACAAGCCATTGCTTCAACAGCGGCAACTCCAAAACTCTCACTATCTTCCGTTGACGGCACTGCGAACACATCCATTTGGTTGATGTAAGTTGGGACTTCGTTATTCGGTACTCTCCCTGTAAAGGTAGTAACTGAATCAATTCCTAAGGCTTTAGTTAGCTCCTCATATTCTGCTCTTTGGGGTCCATCACCAACAATCAGCAGTCGAGTTTTTTTCTGAACGGAGTAGATCCGAGCAAAAGCATGAATTAAATCACTGATCCCATATTTATCTGATAGAGCTTTTACCGTTCCAATGGTTAATATGTTTTCATTTTTTAATCCAGCAATAGGCTTAAATTTATTCATATCCACACCAAATGGGGTGACAGGAATTGCTTTATCCGTATACTTATTCGTTTCTTTTGCCATGATATGGCTAGTAGAACAAATCACATCTGCCTTTTTAAGTGTATACGTAACAATGCTCTTATTAATATTATTTTGAAGAGGAAACTGAAATATATCTCTTCCCCATACGGATATATAGTACGGCTTATAATTTGCAAGTGCACCAATAAACCCATAGCTTGACACATAATGTGCATGAAGGATATCCGGTTTAAATGACTTTAAGACTTTTCTAAGTGCAAATACACTCGTAAAATAGGATAGCTTTCCAGGTAATAGCTTGGGAAGAATAACAGTATCTACCTCTTTAGCATTTTCTTCAGAGTAATGATCAAAAAAGGTAACTACTTTCACTTCAATCCCCTTATTTTGATAATAAAGGGCCCATTTATGAGTATGGATCGATCTGCTCGGAGCAAGTATTAAAACCCTCACCTACTTTCCTCCTTTAACAAGACACTCTTTACCTTTTTAACTCTCGCTAACCATGAGTGCTTCTCAACAAAACTTTTCTGAATATGACTTCTATAAGTGTCTACTTTATCATTCATCCTTAGTATAGCTTGTGCCATACTCTCTGGATTGTCTTCACAAATCAGACCATATTCATCTGCTTCAATAATATCCTTTTGTGCTTCACAATGAGTCGCTATGACAGGGAGCTCATTAGATAAGTATTCAACCAGCTTCACAGGTACAGAAAAATCGTTATATACACTCTTAAATCTTGGAATAAAGGCGTAATCCATTTCTTGATATAATGTGTTTAACGCTTCACCACTCACATGCTTAACTGTAACACCGGCATCTAAAAGACGAGATTTCTTCTCTGCAGGTAACTTTTCAAACTCATCAGGGCGACAAACAATGGTTAACTCACAATTCTTTTGGTCTTTATTTGCTAACGAAAGAGCATCAAGCAATAAGAAAAGTCCGTAATCTTCATTATTAATACCACCGACATAAAGACCCTTTTTCGTACCATTATTGGATTTACTATGCTGACCTTTCATTCCTTTTCCTCCTGGAGGTAAAGGCACCATAGGCTTTTCAATCTGAACATAGCGTCCCATTGCTTCACTTGGCAGAAAGATAACATCACAATATTTTTCATAGAATTTTTCTTCTAATCGGTAAATACTTTTCATAATGAATTTCTTTATTCCCTTAAGAGGGTACAACTCATCAAATTTCCAATATACGTCCCGATAAAACACTCCTACTGGAACTTTCTTTGCTTTTAAGAAACTCATTACCTTTTGATCAATAAGTGGTTTCTTTGGAATATGTCCTTGATCGGTCAGCCAAAAGGGAATCGTTTGATTTTCCATATAGCAGAACCAAAGGTTATCTAACTTACCCTCTCGTTGCCACTGAAAAAAAGTTTCTTCTCTTTCCTTGGAAGATCCAGACAAAAGCAATACTTCAATCCCATTTTCTTGCCCCCAAGCAAGGAAGGCCTTATGGATCTCCTTTGGTCTAACCTTTGAACCACTATTAGCTTCTTTAGCTATCTGAAATGGATAATATAATAAAATTGATTTCATCATCTTCTCCTCATATTACGTTCATGACCTTTGCTTTCTTAGCCAAATAGAAGTTACATCAATTCTCAAACGAATAAATAATAGAATTCCAACAAATAGGCCGACGATTAGCGTCCAGATCGGATTAAATAGAAAATCTGTAAAGCCTCCCACTAATGTTCTTGGGATATTAACGGTGAAATAGATAAATAAGCATAAAAAAATTGGATTTTTTGGTAAACGAATAAAGGTAATATAGAGTAGTTGAACAAGCACAGCTACATATACAGTCCCTAACACAATCCCGATATAACCGAAATTTGCAAAGGCTTCAGCTATAAACAATGTGTTTAATACACCAGCTGTTCCATCTGCGACCTTCTCTGGAAAAACCGTCATCATTACAAGTCTTGCAGAGCGGACTTGTTCTATATCAAATAAATTAATAAAAATAGAAGGTAACCCTTGTCCATTTAGCATTGGTAATGATTCTGAGAATAAATTTAAATGTAAAAAGGTTGGGGCGATTTGCGCAAGAATTAAACGCCCGATGGGACCAGTATTATAGGATACAAAGGAGTTAACATCTGTAACCCCTTGAATGACTATATACATACCTACTAGTGCAACTGTACCTGTAACTCCCCAAATCATAATCTTCCTTGGAGTAAACACCATTTTACCTACGTATAACCTGACTAGTAAAAACATAATTAAATAGAAGAAAATAGGCGATTTTGCTAAATCATATGAATTGATGAGTATGGAACCCGCAAACAAAGCTAGAAATAGTACTTTCCATCTTCTTTGATTTGTTTTTACAGAATAAACATAAGCAACTAATGAGAGTAAGGGGGTTAATGCGATCGCAAAGATATTACGTATAAGAACATTTCCTCCAAACCCTCTTTGAGCTAAGTTTCTTAATTCACCTGGAGACAATTCCCCTCTCCCCAACAATACTTCAAGTATTGGAATTTGAGGTGTTTTTAACATCGTATAGGCAATTGCTGTTAATGAAAGAACAGAGAGCCCCGAAAAAATTAGGAAAAACTCATTTTTCTCTTTAAAAGGAAGACTAATCTCCTTCTTTAAATAGGCATTAAATTCCTTTTCACCGTTAAAACCGGTGAGCCTTGACACGGTAAAAAGGATAAGTGGGAATACTAACATTACAAACGTAACGGCATAGAATCCAATCCATCTATACTTTTCATGAGTCATTCGATTAATCATATAGTAATCATCGACTCCCGTTGCAATAAGGAGTGTTCCGATATAACTGGATATGAAAAAAGAATAATAGAAAATAATCGAGTTAAGGTTAGGCTTTAACAACGACAAACTGCCTGAAGCCTTTTGAAAAAAATAGATGGATGCAATTAGAACGATGATCCATACGATTAAAAATAACATGTTCCGTAGCCTTACCCTTTAATTAGTTCAACTATTTTTTCAGCTGCTTTACCGTCACCAAATGCTTCCTTATAACTAGGGTTAACTTTCTTCTCAACTGCAGCTAATAACTTTTCAACATCTGTACCTACAAGGATATTTGCATCCTCTTCTAATGTTTCCACCCATTCCGTTTGTTCACGGACAGTTACACAAGGTACTTTCATAAAATAAGCTTCTTTTTGAACTCCACCAGAGTCCGTCACAATCTTTAGTGCATTCGCTTCAAGTGTTAGCATATCTAAATATCCGACTGGATCAATCACCTTTAAGTTAGGAACACTGCTTAAATCTAAGCCATAGCTTTCGAGCTTGTGCTTTGTTCTCGGGTGAATCGGCCATACCTTTACTTCTTCAATCTTTGAGAAAGCATCTAGAATATTTTTCATATGATGAATATCATCTGTATTCTCTGCACGATGAATCGTAATCAGGTGATACCCTTTTTCTGATAACCCATGTTCCTTTAAGATCTCGGATTTTTCTGCTGCAAGCCCTTTATTATAAAGAACCGCGTCATACATAACATCACCAATGTTAAATACATTATGGGTAATATTTTCATTTGTTAAGTTATCAATGGCGGTTTGTGTGGGACAAAATAAAAACTCTGATACATGATCTGTCATAATACGATTGACTTCTTCAGGCATTTTCTTATTAAAGCTCCGTAAGCCTGCTTCGATATGGATGACTGGTACATGAAGTTTTGCTGCAACCAATGCACCAGCAAGAGTAGAATTTGTATCACCATAAACCATGACAAAATCCGGCTCTTCCTTTAAAACAATCTCTTCAATTTTAGCAAGCATTTCCCCTGTTTGCTTTCCATGATTCCCTGAGCCCACTCCAAGATAATAGTCTGGTTTCGGAATATTTAGTTCCTCAAAGAAAATATCAGACATATTGCTATCATAATGTTGTCCTGTATGAATAATTAACTCTGTATGATTCTCCCTTAATACACGTGAAACAGGTGCTGCTTTAATAAATTGAGGTCTCGCTCCTAGTACTGTTAGAATTTTCATGTAAGGTTACCCCCTTGAATGTAAGTATGATTAGTTTTCCCTATATCTTCTTGTTAATGTTGTCCCGCTGGCATTTCCTTTCTTTTAAAGTCCTTATCAATCCGACTGATTCCTGTTATTACAAGAACGTACAACCAAGCCAGAAGAATATAGACAAAAGACATGTCCTGCTCCTGCACATAAATAATAGCTATGACAGCCGCAATCATATTAGAGAAAAGAAAGGACATCTTTCCAAATGAAATAGGAACATAATAGGATTGTTGGCTTTTTCTAAAGATAAATATGATAGCTACCATATAAGCAATTAGATAAGCAGCTACGGCTCCCCAAATCGAGTACAACGGAATAAGTGTAATGTTAAGAATTGTGTTAATAACTGCCACTATGGCAAATGTGATGGAAATAGCTGATGTTTTCTTCGTAAAAAATAACCCAGCAGATATAATCATATAATAGAAATTTAGGAAGGTTGCAGCTGAGATCAATGCAACATATTGATATGCATGAAAATAATCGTCTCCCAATATTCCAATGATATAAGGCATAACCGTAGCGATTGCTAGAATACCGACCATTCCTAATAGTAATAAGCCCATATAAATTTTTGAAAAAAGCAATGGACTATTTTCCTTATCCTTTATGGACATGGAATAAGGTCTCCAAGCCATCTGGACTCCACTTGTAAGTAATGTAATCACTGTAGCTAGCTTTGTCGCTGCTCCATAAATTCCAACCTCTGCGGTAGAGTAAAAAGCTTGCAGAAAAAAAGCACTTGCATTAGCTAGAACCCAAAATGCAAGAGATGCTGGAACAAGTGGTGCAGCATATTTTAACATTTCCTTCATCGAAGAAAACGAAATTTTCGGTTTTAAATACTTTATACTCGATGATAAAAGCAATACAGCAATTATGATACTACTAGAAATTCTCCCTAGTAATACTCCCTCTGGTGTACGAATAAAAAAACGTAAAACCAAATAAGAGAGAATCGCTACTAAAAGCATTTTGAAAACTGTGAAGAATACGACCTTCTTGGTCTTAAAGTCAAAACGAAGTACCATTAAAACTACAACTAGTATGGTATCAACAAACAAAACCCCAATGCTTATGTAAAGCAGTGACACATAGTCCCTATCCTTAAACAATAGCTCAGAAATCCAAGGTCCTGCGGTAAGGACTAAGAGAGCAAGGATAGACACGATAAAAATTCTGAAATACATAACATTTCGAACATGCTCTAATCGCTTTTCCTTATCTTTTGTATCAAAATAGAAAAAGGATAAAGCAGAGTCAGTCCCAAAAATAATTAAGAACGTTAACATCGCCGTCCAGCGATCTACTATATCTAGCACCCCATAAACACTAGGAGGCAAATAGTTTGTATAGACTGGAAGCATAATAAACGCAATTAGCTTCGTACCGACATTCATAAATGCGTAAAGGAGCGAATCCGCTCCTAAACGCTTAAACTGGGCGAACACCCTTATAATAGTTCCCGCTCGTCAACAAGACGGACAAACTTCGCAGGAACTCCTTTAATGACAGTTTTTACTTCCGTATCCTTCGTTACTAACGCTCCTGCAGCGACAAATGTTTCCTCTGCGATTGTAATACCAGGAAGGATGATAGAAGCACCACCCACACGGGCGCCTTTTTTCACATGAGCACCTTTAATTTTATCAAAACGCTCTTCTGTACGACCCATAAAGTTGTCATTTGTAGTGGTTACGCATGGAGCTATAAAAACTTGCTCTTCAAGCGTTGTATACGCAGTAATATAAGAATTAGATTGAATCTTCGTTCTATCTCCGATCGTTACGTAATTTTCCACCGTAACACCTCGGCCGACAATACAGTAGTTCCCTATCTCAACATTCTCTCGAACACTTGCTAAATCAGCAATTAACGTATTAGCACCAATGGTTGCTCCACGATAAACCACACAATTTGATCCGATGGTTACACCTTCACCAATTTTTAAGGCAGGAATACTATCTGCGAGTTTGACCGTACTTGTCTTTGCAGGCTTCGGCGGTTTTCCTAGCACCGCTCCATCAGCTACAGTGGTATCATCTTCGATCACAGTTCCTTCGTGAACCGTCACTCTGTTTCCGATGACTACATTTTTCCCGATTTTCACTTCTTTCTCAATGACCGAGAAAAGACCAACAACCGCACTTGAATCTACTACAGCGGAAGAATCAATATAATTCATGAAAAAGTCTCCCTTATTTACAAATTATAATTTAATGTATTTATTCGGCTTAGCAAAATCCTTAAGAGCATTGCGTGTATCAAAAATTACACGGCTTTCATTTGCGATTAGTTCGTAGTCAAAGTTTGAATGATCTGTTGTTAATAAAACAAGATCTGACTCATTAAGAAGTTCTTTTGTTAACTCAACCGTTTCTACCTTCGTATTGCAAGATCTGAAGCTAGTTACAAAAGGATCTACTACTTTGTAATCCGCACCATGTTGGTTAAGAAGTTCAATAATATTTAATACAGGAGATTCACGCACGTCATCAATGTCTTTCTTATAAGCGACACCTAAGATTGTTACTTTTGCTCCACGTAAAGCTTTTCCATCTTCGTTCAATATTTGCATAGAGCGATTAATTACATAATCAGGCATACCGTTATTAATTTCTCCTGCAAGTTCGATTAATCTTGTATGGTAGTTATATTCACGAGCTTTCCATGTTAAGTAGAATGGATCGATTGGAATACAGTGTCCACCTAGTCCAGGTCCTGGGTAGAATGCCATAAACCCATAAGGCTTTGTCTTCGCTGCATCAATTACTTCCCAAACATCGATTCCCATTTTTTCACAAAGAATAGCCATTTCGTTTGCTAGTGCAATGTTGATATGACGGAATGTGTTTTCAAAAATCTTCTCCATTTCGGCAATTGCAGGGCTTGAAACTTCATGAACATCCCCTTCTAAGACGTTTCTATATAGAGAAGCAGCCACCTTCGTACAGTTCGGAGTAATACCTCCAACTACTTTTGGTGTATTTTTCGTTTTAAATTGCTTGTTACCTGGATCGACACGTTCTGGAGAGTAAGCAACAAAGATGTCCTCACCTGTTACAAATCCTTTTGCCTCAAGAGCCGGTTTAACGATTTCTTCCGTAGTTCCTGGATACGTCGTTGATTCTAATACAACGAGCATTCCTGCGTGAGCATACTTAGCAATTTCATTTGATGAGCTTTCCACGTAAGAAGTATCCGGTTGTTGATAAATATCAAGTGGAGTTGGTACACAAATCGCAACTGCATCCACTTCTTGAATACGGGCATAATCCGTTGTCGCTACAAGTCTGCCATCCTTTATCATATCGGATAGATCTTGGTCTACTACGTCTCCAATATAGTTAATTCCCATATTCACTTGCTCCACACGAGCAGCTTGAACGTCAAAACCAATAACCTTGTAACCAGCTTTTGCTTTTTCAACCGCTAGTGGAAGTCCAACGTATCCAAGACCTACAACTCCAATAACTGCTTCTTTATTTTCAATTTTTTTAGTTAAAGCTTCAAAAGTACTCATCATCTTCTTCTCCTTTTATTACGAAACTAAGTTTCGGTTTCCATTGATTTTAGTATAGATAAAATCAAGTTAAATAGGTGCTAATCCATTTCAATTTAATCTTTTTTTAATATAACATTAAGAATGCCCGAAGTATTTCCTCGCATCACCTAGGTATTTCATGAGCATTAATAAAACTACTGTTGCTAATAGTCCTACTACTAAACCAATGGCGATTGATTCCTTCATATATGTCTTAGCGGGAGATACATTTGTTGATAAGAGATGTGGTTGTTCATATAATTCCAGGTCACTACTCATTCTGTATGCTGTTAAATCCACTTCAGTAAGTTCCAACTCAGACACTGCCAATGAATTCAATATTGCTTCATGTTCCAGTGGAGAAAGATTTTCATTTTCAAGCTTTGCTTTATAGAGCTCAATAGAATTATTCAAAGCCTCTTTACGTTCTTCTAATGAACTTACTTGAACCTCTGTTAAATCAATTTGAACTTTAGCTTTTTCCTCAAGATCTTTGGAGTATAATTCCACAATTTGATCGATCTTATCTTGAACCTCTTCCTTTGAATCACCGGAAAGGTTAAACTTTACCTGTCCCTTTTCAGTAACATGAACGTCTCCACCATATTTCGACGAAATATTATTAGGATGTACAAGCTCTTGGGAAGTTATCGATCCTGTATAAAATAAAATTTCACCTGAATAAGGCTTATCTTTTGTTAAAAAGTAAACAGCCGCAATGATTATTATCGTTGAAATAACTGGAACAATCAGGAAAAACCATTTTTTTCGCCAAAAATATTGTAAGTATTGATAAAACACAAATTTGTTTTTTTCCTCTATCAAACAGTCCACCAACCTTTTATCTCGCATGTAAAGAAACGCCCCCCGATCCTCTGGCGACGTTTCCCCTTAGATTTATTTCCCGTAAAACTCCGCAATTTTCGCCACAACATATTCTTGTTGTTCTGTTTTCAGTTCTGGGAACATAGGTAGCGATAATGCTTCGTTCGCCGCCTTTTCCGCAAGTGGTAAATCCCCTTCCTTGTAGCCAAGGTCCTTAAATACAGGTTGCACATGCAATGGTAGTGGATAATAAATCATCGTTTGTACACCTTGGTCCTTTAGAAATTGCTGAAGTTCATCACGGTTCTCAACTCGAATTGTATACTGATGGAATACATGGTAGTTCCCTTCTTTTTCAATAGGAGTAACCACCATATCACCTACTTTTTCTTTTAACAGAGAAGTGTACATTTGTGCCTTCTCACGTCTTAGTTCACTCCACTTATCTAAATGTGGGAACTTGATATTTAAAACAGCTGCTTGTAGCTCATCTAGACGGCTATTATACCCAAGTACATGGTGATAGTACTTTGGCTTACTTCCGTGAACTCGGATAACACGGCAATTTTCAGCTGCCTCATCATCATTTGTAACGATCATTCCACCGTCACCATATGCTCCAAGGTTTTTCGTTGGGAAGAAGCTGTATGTTGCTGCTGAACCTAACTCACCAACCGTTTTCCCGTTATGCTTGGCACCAATTGCTTGTGCTGCATCCTCAACAACCGCTAAATGATGTTTTTTCGCAATCTCAGCAATTCTCTCCATATCAGCCATTTGTCCATAAAGATGAACAGGAATAATTGCTTTTGTTTTATCTGTTATCGCCTCTTCGATTTTGGCAGGGTCAATATTAAAGGTAATAGGATCAATATCCACATATACAGGTTTTGCACCAGCACGAACAATCGCTCCTCCAGTTGCGAAGAAAGTAAATGGAGTTGTAATAACTTCGTCCCCAGGACCCACTCCTAAAGCTTGTAAAGCAATATGTATAGCATCGCTTCCATTTGCACATCCAATTGCATGTGCCACACGGCTATATTCAGCAACATCTGTTTCTAACTTCTTTACATTTGGTCCTAAGATAAATTGAGATGAACTCATCACCTTATCTAGAACCTCTAGTACTTCTGAACGTAAGCTACTATATTGTTCTGTAAGATCAAGCATAGGTACTTGCATAAAAGGAAACCTCCAAGAAATATTAAGGTAAAAACCAGATTATAGTTTAACATGTATTATTTTAATACATTAAACATAATATGACAAAAATAGCATAACTTCATCAAATTTCATCAAGTAATCTTAGCACTTTACCCCGATTTACTCTATAAAAAACCGTTTGTATGGAACAAACGGTTTTTTTCTTATTATTGCTTTCCATAAAGTCGTTTATTAGTTAACTTGTTAATTAATCCTAAAATCGGTCGATATTTATGATGAACGATCCCAATCAATTCTGCAAAAATTTCTGTCACAATCAACAATCCAAAGATAATAAAGATAGACCCCCAAAGAGTTGACTCTGAGAAAAGGAGAGCAGATACTGCAAATAAGATTCCGAAAGCATAGATCGCCAACACTGTATTACGGTGAGACAACCCTAAAGCTAATAATCGATGATGCAAATGAAACTTATCTGGAGCTGAGATTGGCTTTTTATTGACAATACGTCGAATTATCGCATAGGTGGTATCAAAAATTGGTACGCCCAATATGATAATCGGAACTAAAAAACTAAATAAAGT
Organism: Robertmurraya beringensis; assembly: GCF_042433785.1. NCBI lineage: Bacteria > Bacillati > Bacillota > Bacilli > Caryophanales > Bacillaceae > Robertmurraya > Robertmurraya beringensis. The sequence continues at coordinate 104,754 of NZ_JBHLUU010000125.1, forward strand.
GACACTTTTATATAAGCCTAACAGTGATAAAATCGAAATGGAATAGCCGAGAAACAATGCTCCGGTGTCGCCCATAAAAATCTTCGCAGGGTAGAAATTATGGTAAAGGAAACCAAGGATACTTCCTAGTAAGATAATGGAGAGAGTAAAGATCAAAACCTTTCCATTCATTCCTGCTAGTATAGCTACCGTTCCAATTCCAATCGCAGAAATCCCACCTGACAATCCATCTAATCCATCAATCAAATTAATTGCATTTGTAATACCAACTATCCAGAAAACAGTAATTGGATAGCTCCACATTCCTAATTCAAAATCTCCAATGTATGGGATAGTGATTAAGTTTACCGTTAGTCCACTTGACACAATTATTCCAGCTACAATTAACTGACCAAGAAATTTCACTTTTGCAGACAATTCATATTTGTCATCCAAAATGCCTATGATAACAATTAGAATCGCTCCAACACTAATCGCTGTAACTTTTTCATGATGCAATCCAGCTGTAAAATAACCTGCTATTACACCTATAAAGATCGCTAACCCGCCAAGACGAGGCATGAGGTTAGTGTGAACTTTTCTTTCATTGGGCTTGTCTACAGCACCAATCATTTTGGCTATTTTAATAACTAAAGGCGTTACAAAAAGTGCGGTTAGTAACGATACTGTAAATGCTAATATACCTGTTGTAAGCATTATTTCATCACCTTTTTGAGAGGTTATTTTATTCATTCCCAATCATTCATATGGTAACACATATCTTTAAATACGCAATTCTTTTTTTTATTGGAAGGTATAAAGCTTATATCTTTAGGTTATTCTAGTAAATTACAGTTTTTTAGAGCATGCAAATAGTATTTTATTTTCCCACTTCTATTTAGACGTTAATACAACCATTTTGGTTACATTATTTTTCGACCAAATTTTACCTTCTTAGCAGAAATCCCCCTATTTATGATATAATTCGACTAGTAGTTTTTTATTAATTCATTGAAACAGAGGCGATTTTTTTGCTTACAAAAGTAAAAATGTTATTTAGTGAAAGTTCTAGAGATATAAAAAGAATTTCAAAGCTAGTTGAGAAAGTGAACGCGCTTGAGCCAACGTATGCAACACTTAGCAACGAAGAGCTTCGAAATCATACCGATCTTTTTATAGAAAAAATTCAGTCTGGTCATAGCATCGACGATATTAAAATTGAGGCATTTGCTGTTGTAAGAGAAGCTGCTAAGCGTGTACTTGGTCTTAGGCATTATGATGTACAGCTTGTTGGAGGCTTTGTATTACTAGAAGGCAGTATCGCTGAAATGCAAACGGGAGAAGGAAAAACACTCGTGTCGACTCTTCCCAGCTACGTCAGAGCACTTGAGGGCAAAGGTGTACATATAATAACTGCCAATGAATACCTAGCAAAAAGAGACTTTGAACTAATGGGGAAGATACATGAATTTCTTGGATTAAAGGTTGGATTAAATATTTCTCAACTTTTACCTGAAGAGAAACATGCAGCTTATAATGCTCACATTACGTATGGAACAGGAAACGAATTTGGGTTCGACTACCTTCGAGATAATATGGTGTATACATCCGAACAAAAGGTACAACGGGAGCATCACTTTGCAATCGTTGATGAAATTGATAGCATTCTTATTGATGAAGCACGTACCCCCCTCATTATCGCAAATAAATCTGGATTAGGTGCGGATCTCTTCTATATTAATTCGGAAATTATTAAAACCTTCCAAGCAGATGTGGATTATGAGTTATATCCTGAAACAAAACAGCTTTACTTAACAGACGAGGGTGCTAACAAGATCGAACAGGCTTATGGAATCGATAATTTATATGATGCCGAGCATCAAGATCTTGTCCACAACGTGATGCAATCATTACGTGCATTTGCCATTATGAAAAAGGACGATGATTATATCGTTAAAGATGGAAAAGTAATATTAGTAGACAAGTTTACCGGTCGAATCATGGAAGGTAGAACTTTCAGTGAAGGTCTCCATCAGGCGATTGAGGCAAAAGAAGGAGTCGAGGTTACGGAAGAAAACGATACACAAGCCACCGTTACCATCCAAAATTATTTCCGTATGTACAAGCATTTAAGCGGTATGACGGGGAGCGCAACACCTTCGAAACAGGAATTTCTTGAGACATACAATATCCCTGTAATTTCTATTCCACCGAATAAACCTGTTTTGCGTATAGACGAAGATGACCTTATTTACTCAAACTACGAAGCAAAGGTAAAGAAAATTCTATCGACTGTCACACAACTGAATCAGATTGGACGTCCTGTTCTAATAGGAACAACATCCATTGAACAGTCTGAAATGCTTTCATCACACCTTTCTAAAGCTGGAATCAAACATTTTGTGCTTAATGCAAAAACCGAAGAGGATGAGGCAAAAATCATCTCTCTAGCAGGACAAAAAGGTCAGGTCATGCTAGCAACAAACATGGCAGGGCGTGGAACTGATATCTTACTTGGAGAAGGAGTTCGTGAACTCGGTGGACTCTATATTATTGGTACAGAACGCCATGAAAGCTTCCGAATCGATATGCAGCTACGAGGACGTTCAGGAAGACAAGGAGATCCAGGTTCAAGCCAATTCATTATCTCTTTAGAAGATGACTTATTTAAAAATTACGATGAGGATGAATTGAAGAAATTTAAAAAGAAACTCAAAACAAACGAAGAAGGACTTGTTCTATCACCTGATCCAAATAAGTTCGTACGTCGAGTACAAGAAACGGTTGAATATACCCACCAATCCTCAAGGGCCCATTTATTAAAATTAGACAGTGCCATTGACTCCCAAAGTAAGGTGATCTATTCTACCCGTGACCGACTATTAAAAGCAACAGCTCATGAAACCTTCCCAGAGCTGGTCAATTATATTAAAAATTATCTAACTCAAGTTATTAATAAATATTGTAATTCTGAACAATTGTCGGCCGACTGGAATCTTCAACAGCTTGTTCAAGAACTTGACCTTGTATTGCTAGAGCATCAGTTAACTGTCCGCTCTCTTGATGGATTAGATAGGGACCAAATTACAGCACTAGTCCTAAACGAATACGATAAGCTAACAGAGCAGATCCTCTCCCTTCAGGATAATGAGGATCTTGGAAGAGAATTAAAGATGTTTATGCTTCAAATAATTGATACAAATTGGATTCAGCATCTCGATGCAATGACTCAGTTAAAGGACGGAATACAACTTAGAGGGTATGGTCAGGAAGACCCTTATCGATTATATGAAAAAGAGGCACTACAGTATTTTGAACATCTTCTTTTTTCCATTGAATCAGATGTAAGCATCCGTTTCATTGAGTATTTAAAAGCACAGTACGAAGTTACTGAGGAAGCATAAGGAGCCTATCATGCCTATCTTTAAAAGAAAACCGAAAAAGAAAGAAGAAAATGAATTACAATTAGACTTACCATTAGAAAAAATAGACACTACAAATGAGGGAATGGTTGAAACCACCCTCTCCTTTCACCCAGATTGGGAGTTAACAAGTCAAGAGAAGTATGTATATATGTTTAAGCATAAACAGCTTCCATTGCTAAAACCAAACCAGATCTCTATTACTGGCATGAAACTGCTAGAGTACCAGGATGGATTTGTTGTAGTGGCTTTTCTGCGCAATACTTTAGACAAAGCGATTCGTTTTGATGCAGTTGATTTATTACTTTTAGACGAAACAGGGCAAGCTGTCGCTAAGAAGCAGTTCGAGTTAGATGGAATGGAAGAACTGGCTCCCTTTACTTGTAGACCGTGGCGATTCCTTTTTTCCAACGAAGATAAACTGGTAGAAAAAATGCCTGAGGATGGTTGGACGATAGCTTTTGAACTGAAACAGCCTAGGGAAGAACACAAGCTTCAGCTCCATGAGAGCTGGGAAAACCAAATTTCACCTTTACATCGGGAGCATTTAGAGCAGCTTGTTTCTACTCTTCCACCTCTTCAAGAAGGGGAAATCAACTTCTTAGGACTAGAATGTAAAATTACATCCGATGATAACCTCGCTGTTACTGTACTCATACGAAACGGTAGTGACAAAAACATTAATCTTGAACAACTGCCACTCATTGTTGAAGATGCACAAGGTGACATCATTTGCCAAGGCGGCTTTAAACTTGATAAGTTTATTGTCCAGGCGAATTCAAGTAAACCATGGACTTTTATATTTCCAAACAATTTAATTAGTAAGCCATCACCAGATTTATCGAAATGGAGAGTCTATCCTCCGAATAAGTAAAAGGAAAAAGCTTGGGTCACTTCAGAACCCAAGCTTTTTTACTATTTTAAACTGACAGAAGCAATATATCCCACTTTACCAGTGGTTCCAATTTTTACCTTATACCAGACAAATAGATTAGCCTTGTTGGAATCTTGGATAGCTTCACTTTGAATGATTACTTTGGTACCCGCTGAAATAGGTGTAGACACACTACCAGACGTAGTTGGAGCGTTTCTAAATGTTGCTGAACCCGTTAAAGTGATCGTATCTCCAATCGCATACATTTGGGTAGATTTTGTTTTCTTACTAGTCGTGTAAGCTAGTTTATCCGCAAAAATTATTTGTCCTGTGCTTACATTATATCGAAGGACTAGATCTTCTGGATTGATTAAATCTGGAGATAGCTGAGTGCCATTTTTTAGATTTTCATAGACTTTCACCTGATATGGTAGTGCCGTTTGCGTTGGATCATTCGCTTTGGATAAACCATTATAAGCCATAATCGCAAAATACCAATTCTCTAAGACCTCTTTTGACCCATCATTAATGACTGGGATCCGCTTACTTTCTCCATAACTCCATTTCTCAAGTAAGATATCAATACCTTTTTCAATATTATACTGTAAATCGTACTTCACTCGATCCCAATCATAGCGTGTATCCGTATCACTTAGAGGTGTAACCTGCATCAAGCCGTAACCATTGTCCGGGCTCTTAAATACCTCCCCAGATGAAGTGAATTGCTGGAATCGACCATTTTCAGTTAGGACAATTGCTTTTACGATTTCAGGAGGAATACCAGCCTTAATAGCTTCATTTGTTAGTCTAGATTTTAATTCCCCAACCGATACCTCTAGTAAAGACATCGTTTCTGTAAGTTCTTCACTTAATTTCTTAGCCCCTATTGCATGTGATACCTTTGCTATTTTCCCTATTACCGATTGATATAACCCCGGAACCTCTTCACTAGATACACCTGGCTTAATAATCGCTTTTAACTTTACTAACTCTTCGTTTAAACTTAGTAAATTTTTATACTCAGCATCCTGTATAGATTCAGGGATAACGACTGATTTCCATTCTTTTGAAAGTTGACTATAGTAATTGGCTTGTGGAATGGATTCAAGGAATAATAAGATTTGCTTAGCCGCTTCTATTTTCTGTGTATTTGTACTTGAAGCGTTTTTTATTATATCTAATTTCCCTCTTACAGTTATAGAATAGCTCAACTCATCCCTAAGCTGTTCGGCAGTTCTAATATATTTTGTACGAACCGCATCCCTAGTAGAAGCACCATAAATCTTAAAGATATGGGCAGCTTGCTTCTTAATTTGACGAGACATTTCATGATAAAGCTCTATTGCCTCGCTATCCAATACACCAGCTTTCCCCTTAGCATCAAGCTGTTGCTTGTACTTTTGAATTACTAACCCTGCACTAATCGCATCGATATAGGCAGCTCCCCGATCAATCCATGTTTTAGCTTCTTGTAACTGAGCAAGCTGAACCTGCTTGCTGGATGACTTAGATGCATCTACAAGCTTCTTCGCCTCTGCATAGGCTTTTTTCGCTGCATTATACTCCGTATATGGACGAACATTAATATCTCCTTTAAATTCAATCGAGGAAGCATATCTTAATGCTAGTGAAGCAGTTTTCGCCTTTTGAACAGCAGCATTGATTTGTGTTTGTGTGGCCGCTTCAGCTGTATGATTTACGAATACCGTTGTAGTCGGTACTAGTAAACTCAAAGCTGTAAGTACTTTTAACGATTTTTTCATCCTTCTCTCTCACTCTCCCAATCTATTAAAAAAATCTTGCTACTCTATTATAGCAAGATTTCCTGTTTTATGTATTATTTTCCCACTTCTTGGTATTCAATATAATCTTCCATCTTCGTTACGAAAAGTTGGGATCCTAGATTGTATTGTCCACCGAACTGTTCATCGTACCCGTACACTCGGTAATGATCACCTGGTTGTAACACACGTACCATTACTAGATTATTATTAGCGTCTCGTTCCCACAGATTAATTCTCTTCTTAATGTATACAGTACCAATTTGTCCACTTTTCACAGACACAGATGCGATAGACATTTGTGGTTCTAAGTATCTCTTTGCACCAACATACCTGCTTTTATAATAGCTTTCACCTAAGCTATTAATCATAATCCCATTACTACTGTCAGCATGGATAAACTTATTATTATCTAAGTAGATACCAACATGGGAAACACCCGATCCACTTGTATTAAAGAAAACCAAATCACCTGCAGTTAACTCACTAGCTTTCACCTGCTTACCCGAATTAAATTGGTCAACACTTCTTCTTGGTAACTCAATTCCGTATTCACTGAATACATAGGAAAGAAATCCTGAACAATCAAATCCAGATGGAGTGGTTCCTCCATATTTATAAGGCACTCCAATAAACTGTTGAGCATAATCTACTAAGCTATCCTTTTCAGCAGCTTGAATGTCTTTGATAGGAGAAAAGATAAGTGGAATCGATATGAGTATAGCTGATACGAATTTTGCTATTTTCATCATAAATCGTTTTACCTCCAGAAACTGATCATAGTAAAAAAATTTAAATGGGTATATTTTCCTTACCTTCTATGAAAATTTTATACTATTCGAAAAACAATTACTATTTCAGTTTCCTTACAGTTTCGACTTTATATTACAATTTGATTACAACACAGACATCGGGCGACAAAAAAGACGGAACCATTCCCTAGGTCCCGTCAATTTTAGCTAAAATCTGGCCAATTTAGCTGATATGCATCATTTTCAATTTTCGCTAATGTTCGATATCTAAAAGGCGTTAATATTCTATCTACACCAGGAATAAAATCCTGGGCTAACTCTAAAGGAATTAAATTATATTGCTCTTCTTCTTCAAATAGTAGATATACTCCGACTACTTGTCCTTTTTTTGACGAATCTATACTTAGAAATGCAGGATAATACGTCATATCCTTTGCTTCTAATATTGCAGTAGCAGTTAGAGTTCCGTCCTCTTCCACTTCAAGAGGATCATTACTTATCTTATCAAGAACCTTTACTGCCCAACCTTGTCGTTTATACCCACCAATGATTTTTGGTGGATTTTCTTCTAGATAACTAAGTCTATCTTTTTGTTCGTTAGATTTTGCCATTGATTACTTCTACTCCCTCCGTGTTCTGAGTGAGTGATTCAGAACATAAGAATTCAGGCATAAAGTCTTTTCTTACGATGTAATTTCAAGATCCCTGCAGTCCATATTCTAATGTAGCATACTGATTCTCATTCTGCAATTCATCCACGAAACAGACATTAATTGGCATGGAAAAAGGCTTCCTATTAGGGAAACCTTTTTCCTATTCCTTATTTCCTAGTCCTCATAGATCGCCTGAATCGAATCCACAAAAATTTGGCCTTTGTTTTTCTTCATGTCTTCCACCTGCATGTATCGAACAGGAAGATCAAGCTTATATGGGGTTTGAAGTCCAGATGGTATTGTTGCTTCAACATACTTCCATCCTGTCCAATTAACATTTTTCGTGAAATCGAGTTGAACCTTCTCATTATTAGCATCCGATAACTGAGCACGCAACCAATGACCCTTGTTATCGCCATATACCCACATACCGATTTTTAATGGCTTGCCCTTAAGAGTTATTGGCTGATCCTTTGATGCATATACTCCAGAAGTGCCCGTTGTCCCTATAAAGTCATAAGCAACCTTTAATGACTGCTTGCCCTCTTTTACATATACCTTTTCTAGTTGAACAGCCACAGTGTTGTATTTCGCACCTGTTGCTTTCCAATTGGTAATCCCCTCGAAACTTTCAATCATAAGAGTGCCTGTAATAATTTCTTCTTTTTGCTCAGGCGTTGGCTCCTTTTCAGGATTGGTTGAGCTTAACATGACAATAAAGAGAGCATTTGCCACACTTCGCTCTTTTCCATCCGATGGATTGTTAACAACAGATAAATCAGTGGTACCAGGTTGTTTCGTTACCATCGTCGATGAACCACCACCATCAAAGGTCATCGCTTCCACTGCACCAAAGTCCTTCATCACTTTTGCGAGGCTATTAAGAGTCACTCCTACACTATCTGTTTGCCTACCATCTAGAACAATGGTAAAAACAGACCCATCAGCCTTGATTCCAATTGCAGTTCTAGGGTGTGCACCTGCTATATTATATGTTTGAACCACTCCGTTTTTCACAAGCTGATATCGACCACCAATTGCTTGCTGTACGTTGTTCCATTGTGAAAGATCATAGGAAAGGTTCATCTCCACTTGATCTCCCTCTTTTAAGGTTTTTAAATATTCTGAGCCAGCACCATGTCCTGATAATACGTATTGGCCAGGCTGAAGCGACTGACTACCAATTCCAACAATAACTTCTTTTACCGTTGCCACGACCTTGTTATTTCCATTCAAAGTTCCAGAAATATTCTCTAATATCACTTCTGTTCCCAAATTATTCGTCATGGTTGTACTCGCAAAGTATGGAGTGTATAGAACCAAATGGTTGGCATCTCTACGCTTATTTACTGAATTAATGGGATAATTGTTTCCACCATTCACCGTCATACCAATGGTAATATCAGGACTTCCAATCATTGCTTTTCCATTGGCTCCAACACCAAAAATCACTCGGTCTTTTATTGGTGTCTTATTGGTTGTTACTAGCTCGCTATTATGTACGGTTAAATCTGTTGGCGCTCCGTTACTATCAAAATAGTCTCCATTCACGCCACCAATAACATAGCGACCTTCTTCATTATAACGGTTCGCTTGACTGGATACCGTTTCGTATCCGATCATTTGATCCTTAGCTAATGAGGTTTCAAAAGTGATTTGTGAAGCCTTTTGATCTACATCTAGCTTGTATATGGCTTGTTTACCTGAACTTCCATCAACCGTTAACTTAGATTGTGTCACACCAGGTGCGATTACTTTTGCTTCTTCCTTTGTAACCGTACCTAATGAGATTTTTTTTGTCCCGTTTAATTCTGGATTAACGAGCAAAAGTTTTGCTCTTGAAGGCGTTCTGTATTGAATATAATCCTTCATATTCGTCACAAAATAAGCTCCTCCAAGACCATATTGTCCACCAAATCCACTATCATACCGATAGACACGATAAGACTCACCAGGTTTTAGGACACGCTCAAAAACTAGTTTTCCTCCAACCCTTTTCCATAGATTAATAGGTTTTATAACATCTACTCTTCCGACCTGTCCTTTTAACAGCTGCATCCCATCCCAATAAACAACCGGTACACTGCTAGAAGCTTTTACCTCATGAATGAAATGATTGCTGGTAAAAAGACTTAAATATACTAATACACATACTACAATACTACTAATAATTCTTTTCAATGCTTCCGCTCCCTTTTCTATTACAAACAAAATCTCTTCAATTATACGACAAAATCGCCCTTATTTTCCTCTTTTTCTACAAAAATACCAAAAAAAACCTAACTCACTATTGAGCTAGGCTAGTAACTACTGTAGGTTTTGAAAAAATGTGTACGTTTGTGGTGCCTTACTTTTTAAAACACCTCTTGTTGCGGACGAGTAATAATACATAGCAAATGTCTCAGCAAAGTATTCTTCCGCATAATTCTTGTAATAATCATTTTCTCCGAATAAAGCAACTGTTTCCTTGCTCCATATTTTCTTAAAGCTACTTGTTGAGGAGAGCTCTTGATACACAAAAGAGTCAATGGTATGCGCCGTTTCATGAAGCTCAAGGTTCACAGAACCATGTCCTTTTCCATATTCACTGTATCCAATCCTCACTACAATTACCGTTGTCCCCCCAATACCAGGTACATCATCCCAGGTTTTATCGGTCCCTTCCCACCCACGAGGGACTTGTCCCTTTAAATAGGAATATTCCGGAACACTTGTAATTGGTTGATCGACAAGCTTAATGGTCACACCATTCTTCTGTAGTTTCTGAAGGGTAGTAATAGGAATTGAGCTTAGTCTGTTCATTATTCCTTTTACATCCGTATTTGTTTCATATCCTTTTGGGTATTGAACCAATTGTTTAACAAGATATTCACTTTCATTTCCTATGGAGAGCTGGCTAAGTTTCTCTTTCGAAGGAGTGAAGTAGGAAACTCTCCCCTTCATATTCGTCACAAGGAAAGAACCACCCACACGAAATTGGTTATTTTTATTATCATAGCCATAGACTCGATAGGTCTCACCAGTTTTTAAAATACGTACAAATTTCAGTTGATTATTTTCTTTTTTCCATAGATTAATAGGCTGGAGGATTTTTATTTTACCGATTTGACCAGCTACAAGCTCCGCACCATCCCAATATACCTTGGCATAAGATTGACTCGGCAGGATATTGAAAGCGATTAAGAGAGTAAGGACAGCTAATACTTTACGCATGATTTCCCCCCTTTATTATGGTGTAAAGAAGTTTTCAGTATAGTACGGCACATAGGTCCCTTGTTTGAAAAACACACCCGCTCCCAAGTGAGTAAAGTTTGTCTCAAGGATGTTTTCACGGTGTCCAAGAGAGTTCATTAACCCTTCATGGGCAAAAATACTGTTGAATTGGCCCATCGCTAGATTCTCCCCTGCATAAGTAAACCTAATTCCCTCTTTCTCCATCCTAACAAATGGGTCTTCTCCCTTTAAATTCACGTGATCAAAGTAAGAATTTGCCGCCATATCCTCACTATGCTTTCTAGCTGACAAACGAGCCAAATCGCTCCAAACTAATGGCTTTAGCCCATTTTCTACTCTAGCAGCATTGGTTAAGTCAAAGAGCTGCAGTTCAAATCCTACTTTAACAGATAAGCTCTGAGTACCATACCAACCAGGCTTATTTTGTTCAACAGAACTACTTACCACTTGGAAACTTCTAGCCTTGCTTCCTTTATGAATATCGTAAAATACCGTAATGTATTTTCCATTTTTATAAAACGTTTGTGTTTGATTATCATTGTCCATCATGTATTTTGTTTTTCCTTTGACAATCCCGCCAATCGGGTTTCCTAAGGCTATCTTTATTTCCGCGGGACTCATTCCATGACGAGCACCCTCAACTACAAAACCTGTGTCACTGGAGTAGATCATTTGGGCTACTTGATCTTTATATCCAACCATATAAAAACGTTTATATTGTTGATGATAGGTAACCCAATTTAGTCCATATTCACTTGCTGTTGTACGAACAGGAGTACCTAATTTAGCATCTATGGCCGATTTGTGATCACCAAGCTCAATCGTTGCTGAAGTCAAATCTAAAGCCTGTTTTTTACACCCTACCTGAGCTAGCTTTGTTTTAGAGGGAGTTTCATACTTTACTTTTGTGTCCCTAGCAATGTAGTATCCGCCTCCTACACTTAATTGGCCAGGTTTGAAAGCATAGATTCGATACTTTTCTCCCGCTTTCAAGGTACGCGCAAAGGTTTTTTTGTCTCCATCAAGTTTATATAGCTCTGTATCTTTTAATACAGTTAACCGTCCAATTTGTCCAATTTTTAATTCGACACCATCCCACCAAATTTTCGTATCCTTTGTAATTCCTGTACAGATATCAGAAGCATTTACTTCCTGCAATTTCAAAGGAAGGAACATAGTCATCAAAATCATGCATACCCATACGAATCCCAGTTTACGCCTCATCTCCGTACCTCCTGTTTATATGATACTTCTATTCTAAAAGATAGTAGCATATTAGTATAGTTGTATGATATAGAATGGTAGGAATTGCTTATTATCTAGTAATCTTTTACCAGTATGTTACAATCATATGTAAGGAAAGTTTATTGAAATGAGGTTGAAGAATTGATTAAATTTACAAAACAGAACTCTATGAAACTAACTATTCCCTTTCTTTTAACATCACAGTTTCTCACACCTATTTACATTTCAGCGGAGGAAAATACAAACTTAGACACTGAAGTCATTGAGCAAGAGGAGGATGGTGGTCAGATACCTTCAGAAGAAAACGCAGACATCACTCCTTCATTAAAGGTTGATGAATTTGCAACCTTTGAAAAAATCGGCCCTCAAGTATATCAAGGGACCGCACTTATCTCTGCTTTTGGTAGTTTATCAAATGGAACGGATTATATGTACGTCCTTCAACACGGGACACCCTCTGCTCTGACCGTGGTCAATCTATTAACCGAAGAGACAGAAGGGACATTCCTTCTTGAAGAATCCACTAGTGCTTGGGGGATTGATGTAGATAAGGATGGAATGGTTTGGATAGGAGGCACTTCTTCTGGTCACTTTTACAAATACGATCCATACAAAAAGGAATTAAATGATATCGGGAATCAACTGAAACATAGTCGAGACACGGCTATACTGGATCTCCATATTGGTGGTGACCGCGTATATGGTTCCACTGCCTACAATGGAACCGTTTTTTCTTACATTCCTGAAACCGGAGAACAACGTGACTATGGACAATTTCTAGCAGGAAAGGAATTTGCTAAAAGTGTATTTTTCGACGAGGAGACAGAGAGTATCTATGCTGGAGTTGGCTCAAAAGCTGAACTAATTAAATATGATATACGCACAAAAATACGTAAACGTTTCTTACCGGCTAAATATAATAGCGAGAAATATATTTCAGATATCGTAGTCGTTGACCAGTATTTATACGCTAGGCTTGATCCAAGTAAAAAAATACTTGTATTCGATAAGAAAAGCTTAATGCTAGTTGACGAAATTGATGTGACATCAAAAACCATATCAACCAAGTCCCGACTTACAGGTGAACTTTACTATACTAAAGATGGCATGTTGTATTCTTATAATCCAGAAACCCTGGTAGAAACGAAGCTGCCCCTTCCAAAGCTAGGAAAGGAAATCATTAGTACCGCTATTATTGATCTTGAAAGTGGGGAGGCACTTGTCGGACTTTTAAGTAATGCGGGAGATTATTTTACATATAATCTTGAGTCAGGAGAACTTAACTTTAAACAAGTGGAATTATCAGAACTCCCAGTCACGCTATATACAATGAAAGCAAACGAGTCAAAGAATCAGATTCTAATTAATGGCTACATGTCTGGTGGGATTGGTGTATACAATGCGGTAACTGGCCAATCTACTGTGATCAAGAATGTGAGCCAAGTAGAGTCCATGGCTTATTTGAACAATAAGCTATACTTAGGTGCCTACCCGAAAGCAAGATTATTGGAACTTGAGGTTGGGGACGATTTAGATAACAGTAAAATCACTGAGCTTTATCGCTATTCATCCCTTGGTCAGGAGAGACCAACAGCGCTGTTAGGTATGGAGTCTGAAAACAAGCTTGTAATTGGAACCTATCCTGAAACCAGTACAGGTGGTGGTGTCTTATCTATATTTGATCCGGTTACAGGGAATTTTGAGAATTACCCTAACTACATTCCAGACCAAAGTATCATCTCGCTTCAGAATAATGGAAATATGATTTTTGGCGGAACAACGGTATTCGCAAATCACAAACGTTCAGGCTGGGCAACGTTGTTTCGTTTTCCTTTAAATCAACCAGAACTGAAAGAAAAGATCACTACACCATTTAAAGCTAGTATGATCAACTCTCTTACTCCTTGGGGGGAAAAATACCTCTTTGGCATGGCAGATGGAACCATTTTTAAATACAATTTGGTATTAAATAAGTTCGAGTATGTACAACTTACGCCAGCTATTTCAGGACGATTTAAAAACTCTACTTTAGTATTTGGAAATGATGACATCCTTTATGGTACGGTTGAAGGTATCCTTTTCAAGGTTGATCCTAATTCAATGGAAGTAACGATACTAAAACAAGAAGGTGCTTACGACTTAGCCATCGATCTAAATGGTGTCGTTTATTTCCGAAATCAAGCAGAACTGTGGAAGTACAATCCTCGACAACAATAAAGTAATATAAAAACACCCCTTCTACACTACTTGGAGAAGGGGTGTTTACTATTAATTTAATGTTACTTTCAACTTATATGGGTTGATGGATGTATTTCCATTTACATCACGGACCTTAATATGATACTTGCCTTTTTTCAGGTTAAACAAGGAATACTCTGTGTCACCGGCTGAATAATAATCGACCGTTGTGACAAGCTTTCCATCCTTGTAGATCGAAATCACTCCATCAATTTCTTGACCGGAGAAAAGCTCGATCTTTCCTTTAGAATTTTTCGTTAAGTTCAGCTCATACCAATCCTCGTCTCCAAAGGAAACACCGGCATTCAAGTTTCCTGAGCTCTCATACACTTTTGTACTTACCTTCTTCAATGCTAAAGGCTTGGAAGGGATATTGTTTTTCACTACAGAACCTTTGTCCTCATCATTTGTGTTAACGGCTTTAAGCGTTAATTTATATGGATTTAATGAGAATGGCACAAGACCATCAACATACGAAGTAGCTGCCACAATATAATTTTTGCCCTTTTCTGCTCTGAACGATCCATACGTAGTTGAGCTATAGCCCAGACCTTTTTCAATATATTGAACGCGATCATATTCCTTGGCATCAAGTTTTCTGTTCTTATTGACGTCCTCAAAAATCATAACTACGCCATAAGATGGACTTTGTAGTTCTTGAGGATACTTTTTCTTTAGGGTAGCTGATAATGGTAGAGTTTGTATCGTTACACCCTGTACAGCTGTGGCCTTCGACTCATAGTAGAACACATCTATATCTCCTGGCATTGCAAAATTCGCCTCAAATGAGGAAGCAGGAAGATTCTTGATATCCTCTAGTTTGTCATTATCTTCGTATTTATCTTCTACATTTTTCAAAACAAGTTCCGAGGTAAATTCGTATGGATCATATGAAGTGTTACCATTATAGTAATCAGAAGCCACTCTTATGTAATAGGTGCGATCTTTACGTAAGCCTGTATACATAGATTCTCCTGTATAAGGGTAGCTGTATCCCCAAATCATGTTGGTCCCGATTGTATTCAAGTATTTGAATGTCTCACCGTCTTCATCTGTTTCTTCTCTTACTTCATATACTTCAATGACAGGAAGTGATCCTTTATGAATGAAAGAGAAATCATATATTCCCGATTCTGAAGGAGTAACTGAGAACCAGTCTTCATCCTCAAAAAGTTGTAAGGATCCACCTGCTGTTCCTCCAATTTCATACGGCTGAGCACCCTCGGCCAACAAGTCTACCAAAGAAGGCTCCTCATTACCTTGGTCTCCCTCTTCTTCAAAATAAACAGGGAACATATCTTCATCTTGCTCGATTGCCTTTCCTTCGACACTTAGAGTATATGGAACTAGAGAAGATTCAGGTTGTTGCTCTTCTTCAAACATGGAGAAGTCCCAAAAAAAGTCATACATACCAAAGTAAGTCTCCACATTGTTTGTTACTTTCAAATAGTATTTTTGTTCAGGATAAGCAACGAAAGATAAGCTTTCTGCAGCACTCTTTCTGCCTTTATTCGCATAATAGGCTGGTTCTAAATACATATCTTCAGACAATAGACTATCCAGAATGGCTTGTTTCTCTTCATCTGAAAGTTGGTCAAAATCCGGTGGAAATAGCTGATCCGCCATATATACCCCAATACCTGTATCTACACCTGGCAGAGCTGATAGATCGATATTCACTACTTGCTCTTCTTTAACGGAGAACGTAAAGTAATCATCGTCCCCCTTCTCTCCTATTAAGGTGAATCCATCTTTGTTGGTAGATTGATATGGTATCTCAAGTGCGACACGTTCCTAACTGAAAAGGTTAGGCACTAACTATTACGTTAGTAGAACTATTATTCCAAGAAGTCAAATGAGTAGGTAACGCTACGAAGGGCTTCCTCTAATACTCCGACATGCAA